>JANWHL010000233.1 GCA_025450405.1 Ktedonobacterales bacterium | reverse complement strand
CCCTGGGCCACGCGGCCGGTGCCGTCGGTCGTGCCCGTCTCCCTCGGACCGTATCAGGTCACCGTCCCGCTGGCCAACGCGCCCCCGCCCGCTGCTGTGCCGGCGGTGCGGTACGCGTCCTTCGCGCCTTCCGCCACTGCTCCCGCTTCCACGTACGTGGCCCCAACCACGGGTGCATCGTCCTGATCGAGGGCGCGCGCGATTTCGCGCGCCTTCGACCGGAGGGTGGAGCGCGTGCCCGAGGGCGCGAGAGCGGGCGAGCGTCCGTTGGCGATCGCCGCGGTGCACGCATATAATGGTCCGGTTGGGCACTGGCGGACGCTGGCGAGAGAGTGGAGGCGCGAGCACATGCGCATCGAGAGTACGTATGCCTTCCCGGCCGAGATCGAGCGCGTCTACGCCGCGCTGACGGACCCTGACGAGCTGCGCCGCATCATTCCGGGCTGCGAGCGGCTGATCCAGTTCGGTCCGCCCACGCCCGATGGCGGTGCCACTCTGGAGGCGCGCCTGCGGCTGGGACGCGGGCATGGCGTCTACACGGCGGCGGCGGCGCTGGAGCGTTTGCGCCAGCCCACGCATCTGGGGCTGGTGGCCGAGGGCGCGGGGCCCACGGGTCCCTTCACGCTGCGCGGCTCGATCGATCTCGTCGCCCAGAACGGCCACACGCTCGGCGCCTCAGTTTGGGACCTCGCGATTCCCGGTCTGCCCGCCGACGAGGCACACCACCTGGAGGACGGCGCGGGGACACGGCTGGTGGAGACGGCGTGCGAGCGTCTGGCTGGCCACCTGCGCAGCGAGCGCATGAACGGCGAGGGGCAGATCGATCCGCTCCCGATCCTGCGCGCCGACACGCGGCGCGGCAAGATCATTCTGCTGCCCGAGGAGCCGCGGGCGCCGCTGGGTGCCCGGCTCAGTCCCATGGTGCGCGCGGGTGTCTGGGCCGGTGCGGGGCTGCTCGTCGGCGTCGCGATCATCGCGCTCGGCGCGGGCATCGCCCGCCGCTGGGGTGGCCCGGCCAACGGGGAGTAAGCGGCCGCGCGCGTGTCGTGTTATACTGACGGCGTGGGCGCGCTCCCCCCCATTCGGCGGCCCCAGGGCAGGCAGACCATGGCCCAACGCATCCCGACTGATGTCATCTATCCTGACTCGGACGGCCAGCCGATGGGCGAGACCGAGCGACACATCCGGCTCACGCTCGACCTCATCTTCACCCTGCGGCGCTGGCTGGCGGGCCGCGCCGACGCCCACGTCGGCGGCGACCTCTTCATCTACTATGCCGAGGGCAACCCGCGCCGGGTTGTCTGCCCAGATGTCTTCGTCGCGTTCGGCAGCCACAAGGGCGTGCTCGAGACCTACCAGACGTGGAAAGACGGGCCGTTCCCGCAGGTGGTCATTGAAATTACCAGCAGCTCCACGCGCCGCCAGGATGAGGTGCACAAACCCATTCTCTACGAGCGCCTGGGTGTGGAGGAGTACTACCTGTTCGACCCGCGCTTCGACCCACCCGAGCCGACCGCGGCCGGCCTGATGGCGCCCACCCCTCCGGAGGTGGAGGGCGTGCTCAAGCGCTATCGCCGCGCGGGGCCGGGACTGACGTTTGGGCTCGTGGAGTTGGCGGCACCGGACGCGGCGCTGCGGAGCGACCTGCTCGGGGTGGACTTCGTGGTCCGTGGCGCGGAGCTGCGCGCGCTGGACGCGGCCACCGGCGCCCTCCTCCTCAACCCTGACGAGGAGGCGGCGGCGCGGCAAGTGGCGGAGGATCGCGCTCAGGCATTGGCCGATGAGGTGGCGCGCCTTCGCGCGCGACTCGGCGAAGACGCCCGCGACTGATCCCCTCCGATGGTGCGGGCCTTCCTGTCGCCGCCACGCGGTCGCCGCCACGCGGTCGCCGCCGCGCTGGTTTGGTGGCCCCAGTCCCCCCAGCGGCGCCGGCGCTCGGGCCAGATTCAGTCCCGCCGCGACTCCTGAGGCTTTCGCCCGTTATACACTAGGGAAGCGCGACGATCTCTACGGGCGACCATCTCCCCGCCGGGCGGGACGGATACTCAGGATAGGCGAGCGTGACCGAGAGCACAAGCACCATCGGGCGCATCAAGCAGAAACTCGACATCGTCGAGGAGATCGGCGCGGTCGTGCCGCTGCGGAAGTCGGGCCGGGCGTTCAAAGGCCTGTGTCCGTTCCACAGCGAGCGCACGCCATCCTTCTACGTGTTCCCCGAGAAGGCGACGTGGCACTGCTTTGGCTGCAACGAATTTGGCGATATCTTCACCTTCGTGCAAAAGCAGCAAGGGCTGGATTTTCGCGAAGCGCTCCAGGTGCTGGCCGAGCGCGCCGGGGTGCCCCTTGAGGGCGGCGCGAGTGGCGCGGACGGGGCCGACGAACCCTCGCCCGAGACCACCGCGCGCAAGCGCCTGCGCGCGGTGAACGAGGCCGCGGCTATCTGGCTGCACCATCAACTGCTCCAGGCGCCTGAGGCACAGTATGCGCGCGTCTACCTCGATTCGCGTGGGGTGAACAGCGAGAGCATCGCCACCTGGCGCCTGGGCTACGCCCCGGATGGTGACCGCCTCTCCACCTACCTGGCGCAGCAGGGCTACACGGCGGCGGAGCTGGTGGAGGCGGGGCTGGCGCGCGAGCGCGAGGCGACACGGGGCGGGGGCGTCTACGACTACTTCCGCAATCGGCTGATCTTCCCCATCCGTGACATCCGCGGCCAGACCATCGCCTTTGGCGGGCGCGAGCTGGGTGGGGGGCATCCCAAGTACCTCAATTCGCCGCAGACCCGCCTCTTCGATAAGAGCGCGACGCTCTTCGGGCTCGATCTCGCGCGCCAGGCCATCGCGCGCGGCGACCGGGTGATCGTCGTCGAGGGCTATGTGGACGCCGTGGTGACGCACCAGTTCGGCACGCGCAATGTCGTGGCCGTCATTGGTAGCGCCCTCACGGAGCGGCACGTTCAACAGATTAAAAAGCTCACCCGCCGCCTGACTCTGGCCCTGGACCCCGACGCGGCGGGCGCCGCCGCGACTTTGCGCGGAATCGAGGTGGCCCAGCAGGCCTTTGACCGTGCGGTGGTGCCGGTCCCTGTCCCCGCCGATGGCGGCCGGACCGGGCGGCGCGGCGAGCCGCGCGGGTTGGTGCGGTTCGAGTCCCAGGTGGACGCCGAGATCACCATCCTGCGCCTGCCGCCAGGCGTGGACCCCGACGAGTACGTCCGCCAGGACCCGGAGGGCTGGCAGCGGGCCATCGCGGAGGCGCTGCCGCTCATCGAGTACCTCTTCGATGTCCAGACGGCGGACCTGGCGCTCGACGCCCCCGAGGGCAAGGCCGAAGCGGCGCACCGCCTCTTGCCGGCCATCGCGGAGATCAAGGACCGGACGGCGCAAGACGCCTATCTGCGACGGCTGGCGGCCCGGTTGCGGGTGGACGAGCGCGAGCTGGCGCTCGACTTCCAGCGCGTGCGTCGGCAACTGGCGCGCGAGGGCCACCAGCATGATGCACGTCAGCGGCCCGAGCGCCAGCCCCCTGAAGCGGCCGCGGGCCAGCCGGCGAACGGGGCCGAGGCCAACTCTGCCATTGATGGCGCGTTGGGAGAAAAGTACCGGGGAGACAGCCTGGACCATCAAGCCCGTCCGGACGCGGGGTATAGTGCGCCTGCGACACCACGGTTCACGCTGGTCGGCGGTCTCGCCACCCGCCTGCTCGCCGAGCGCGCGCAGGAAGAGTACGGCCTGGGCCTGTTGATCGACCGACCCATCGTCTGGTCGGACATGAGCGCTATTCTCGAGGTCGGCGATTTCGCCAGCACAGAGATGCGAGAGCTGTACCGCCTGCTGGCGGATCCGCTCCGTGGGGCGGGGCCGGGCGCGTTCGATCCCGTCCAGTGGATCGAGTCGCTCCCGCCAATCCTGCAAGACGCGGTGGAGCGGGCACGGGCGCGCCTGACACTGGGCGTGCCCGAGGAAGGGACGGGACTCGTCAAAGTGGCCAGCCATGCGGCCTATCGGCTCAAACGCATGCGGCTGGGAGAGGAGATGGCCGAGCTCGATTATCTGCAGCGCGACGCCGAGCAATCGGGTGATCGCGACACGTTGCGCACGCTACTCGGGCGCAAGCAACAGCTCTTATCCCAGCGGCGAGCGATAGATGCCGCCGCGGCACTTTACGGCTAGGCAAGCCGGCATGCGCGCAGCGGGCCGGCAATTCTGTGTGGCGGCCAGGACCGGGGCGAGGGGGATGGGTGAGGACGGGACGTCCGGCCCACCAGGGAGCCGTTCATCCCTCCCCCTTCGTTGGACCTGGAGGAGGAGGTGGGCGAGTGAGCAGGGGCGGTTACCGCGGACGCGGGACGAACACCATCGCGCTGGAGGACGAACTACGCGTTGATGGGTTCCACGTGTGGGACGCAGATGACGCCGACGAGACGCGCGCCGACGAGGTGGCAGAGGCGCCGCCTGGCGGTGCCCGTTCGCGGTCGCGCCGGGCGACGCGTGCGGGGCGCCGCGCGGATGCCTCGTCGGGCATGGCCGGACCGTCGGACATGCTGGGTGTGCTGGCGAGCCTGGACGCGCTGGCGAAGAGCGACACCGCCGGCCTGGCCGATGCTCTGGCCGATGGTCCGGCACTCGCCGATCGCCACGGCACCGTGTCAGACGACGACATCCCCGTTGTCGCCGACAGCCCTGACGTCGCCGAGCATCCTGGGTTTGCCGAACATGGCGGGGGTGCCAACCATGACGCGGGCGGCGCGGATGACGACATGGCGCCCGCGCGCGCGAAGGCCGCGGGCCTCACGTCCGTGCGCCTGCTCACTGTCACGGCGATGGACGCCGTGAGCGCCGATGTGGATCGCGTATCCGCCCCCTTCGGCAGTCTGTTCAAGATACAGGACGGGCCGATGGCAGTAGATCCGCTGGACGCAACCAAGGGCGCTTGGGCCGATGACGACGAAGCCGACACGCACACGCAGCGGTGGGAGGAGCTTCACGAGGGCGTGGGCGCGATAGCCGCGGACCTCGAGAGCAATCTCGACGACCCCGTCCGCATGTATCTGCGCGAGATTGGCCGAGTGCCGCTGCTCTGTGCCGCCGAAGAGATTGCGCTGGCCAAGCGCATGGAGCGCGGCAAGATCGAGGCGCAAAAGCCCCTAAAGCTGCAATCCTGCCGGATCATCTGGGACGCTGAGGACGCCCAGCGTAAGCTCACCGAGGCCAATCTGCGGCTGGTGGTCAGTGTGGCCAAGAAGTACATCGGCCGCGGCATGAGCCTGCTCGACCTGATCCAGGAGGGCAACATCGGCCTGATCCGCGCCGTGGAGAAGTTCGACTACACCAAGGGCTATAAGTTCTCCACGTACGCCACCTGGTGGATCCGCCAGGCCATCACGCGGGCCATCGCCGACCAGGCGCGCACTATCCGCATCCCCGTCCACATGGTAGAGACCATCAACCGGCTCATCCGCACCAGCCGCCGTCTGCTGCAGGAGCTTGGGCGCGAGCCGGTGGCGGAGGAGATCGCCGCCGAGATGCAGATCTCGCCCGACAAAGTGCGCGAGATCATCAAGGTGAGCCAGGAGCCGGTGAGCCTCGAGATGCCGATCGGCGAGGAAGACGACAGCCACCTCGGCGACTTCATCGAGGACCACGCCGCCCTCGCCCCCGCTGAGGCCGCCAGCCACCAGTTGCTCAAGGAGCAGGTGGAGGACGTCCTCCATGGGCTCACCGACCGCGAGCGCAAAGTGCTCCAGCTCCGTTTCGGGCTGGACGACGGCCGCAGCCGCACCCTTGAAGAGGTGGGCAAGGAGTTCAAGGTTACCCGCGAGCGCATCCGGCAGATCGAGGCGAAGGCGCTGCGCAAGTTGCGGCACCCCAGCCGGAGCAAAAAGCTCAAGGATTATCTGGACTAGCGGTCGCGAAGACGCGGAATCGAAGTTCCGCCTCCCATCATCACACGAGAAGCGGGTACTGCCTCAGCGCAGTGCCCGCTTCTCGTTGGCTGATTGTTGTGTTGCGCGCGACTACTTGACCGGTGGATAGCTCACGAAGACAGTCTTGATCTCGCTGAACTCCTCCACGGCCTTGCGGCCCAGCTCGCGGTGCCCGTTGCCGCTCTGTTTGGTGCCGCCGAAGGGCAGGTGCGGCTCGGCGCCCGTGGTGCCGGCGTTGATGTAGACTAGCCCCGCGTTGATATCGTGCATCGCGCGGAAGGCCGTGCGCGCGTTCTCGGTGAAGATGGCGCACGAGAGACCATAGACGGTGGAGTTGGCGGCGCGGATGGCGTCGTCGTAGTCCGCCACCGGGATCACCGAGACGACCGGCCCAAAGATTTCCTCCTGGGCGATCCGCATCTCGGAGCGCACGCCGGCGAAGACGGTGGGGGCATAGAAGGCGCCGCCGGCCAGCTCGCCGTCGCTGAGCGGTGTGCCGCCGGTGACCAGGCGCGCACCCTCCCGCTCGCCAATCTCAGTGTAGGCGTGGACCGCGCCGACGCGCCCGCGGTTGACCAGCGGCCCCATGCCAGTCTCCGGGTCGAGCCCGTCGCCGATGCGCAGGTCCCGCGCGGCGGCGGCGAGCCGCTCGGTGAACGCGTCCGCGACGCGTTCATGGATGATCACGCGGCTGGTGGCGGTGCAGCGCTGGCCAGTGGTGCCGAAACCAGCCCATGCCACGGCGGCCACCGCCTCGTCGAGATTCCCGTCGTCCATCACGATGACGGCGTTCTTGCCGCCCAGCTCCAGGCTGCAACGGCGCAGGTCGCGCCCGCAGAGCTCCGCGACATGCCGGCCGACCTCGGTCGAGCCGGTCAACGAGATCATCGCCACGCGCGGGTCGGTGACCAGGGTGTCGCCGAGCGTGCCGCCGGGTCCAGTGACGAAATTGAGCACGCCCGCGGGCAGCCCGGCCTCAATCAGGATCTCGACCAGCATGGCGGCCGAGAGCGGGGTGTCGCTGGCGGGCTTGAGCACGACGGTGTTGCCGGCCACGAGCGCGGGGAAGGTCTTCCACGCCGGGATGGCCAGCGGAAAATTCCACGGCGTGATGATGCCCACGACGCCGAGCGGCTGGCGCAGCGTGAGGCACAGCTTGTCGGGGATGGCCGAGGGAACCGTGTCGCCCTCAGCGCGGCGGCCCTCGCCGGCCACGAACTTGCCGAAGTCGATGCCCGTCTGGACGTCGCCCAACGTCTCCTTGATGGGCTTGCCCATCTCGCGCGTCATCAGGCGAGCGAGCTCGGCCTGGCGCCGCTCCAGCAGCAGGGCGGCCCGCAGGATAATCTCGCCGCGCTGGGGGGGCGGCGTGGCGCGCCACGCCGGGAATGCCGCGGCGGCGGCGGTGATCGCGGCGTCCACGTCGGCGGCGGTGGAGCGCTGGAACCGCGCCACCACTTCGCGCTCGCGGGCCGGGTTGGTGTCGTCGAAGGTCACGTCGGCGGCGCTGGGGCGCCACTCGCCGGCGATATAGTTGCCAAAGGTTCGCGGCGCCTCGGCCGTGGTGGGTGTGGTGTCGGTTGGCGTGGTCGTCGCCATGGGGTGCTCTCCTTTGCGCGGGCAGCGAGCGGGCGGGGAATCGGGGACAATCCGCACCAGTATAGCACCGGGGCTCGCTCGACGGTGGACTGGCGAGGCCCCGCGCGGCCGCGGAGAAATGAAACCCCCTCTCCCGGCGGGGAGAGGGGGCTGGGGTCCCCCACTGGGGGCTGGGCGAGGACTGGCGCTCTAGCCGAGCATGCGCTCATAGGTCCGGCCGAAGGGCAGGGTGAAGGACGGCCGCAGGTAGGCCATCACCATCAGGAGGATCCAGAGGCCGAAGCCGGCCACTCCGACCGCCCAGCCCAGGATGCCGAACGCCAGGCCAATCACCCAGATGTGGGAGAACAGGCTGAGTAGCCAGCCGAGGATGCTGATCGCGCTGAAGACGATGATCGACTGCGCGGCATGGCGTCGGACGTTGTGGTTGCGCTGCTCGATGATCAGCAGCACGAGCCCAGAGACCCAGCCCAGCGCATAGCAGAGGACGCGTTCCCAGCGCTCCGGAATGCCGAGGGTAGTGGCGCTTTCGTATTGGTTGTACATCGATGTGTCGTTCCTTGTTTGTGGGCTCGTCCGGTGCCGGCCCTGGCGGCTGGCGTCCACTCGATCCCGATCACCCATAGTACGTTCCCCTCGGCACGTGGTTGCGACTGAGGGATACCCACTTGACATGGACCATAATTCACCCTATATATCAAGACATCCGGATACATAAGGAGCTCAAAGTGAGTCATGTGAGTACGGCTTCCGCGGCCGCGCCCGACCCGGCCGCCGCCAGGCCCACGCCGGCCGGGGGCGGTCCTGACCGCTCGGAGCGCGCGGCCGGCATGTCACTGGAGGAACTGGCCGACCTCCAGGCGCGCTTCTTCCGCACGCTGGGTGATCCCACGCGGATCCGGATCCTGCGCCTGTTGAGCGAGGCTCCCGCCGGGGAGTGTGGTGTCGGCGAGCTGGTCGCCGCCATCAACGCGCCGCAGAGTCGTGTTTCAACGCACCTCGGGTGTTTGCGGTGGTGCGGCCTGGTGCGGACCCGGCGCGAGGGGAAGCAGGTTTTTTACCGCGTGGCCGACCCGCGCGTGGACGAGCTCCTGGCGCTGGGGAACGTGGTCATGCGCGACCACGCGGCCGAGGTGGCAAGCTGCGACGTGATTGGATAGCCGCCACCGCGCAACCGCCCTCTCACGGCGCGCTGTCTCACGGCGGTGCGCGTCCGCGTCAGCATCATTTCAACATATCAAGATGTCTATGAAGCCAGATAGGGAGGGTGCGGCGATGGGAACGCCACGGCGAGGGCGCCCGGCGGTCACGGCACCTGGCAGAGCTGGCGCGACGCACCCAGGCGACCACACCGCGCCCGCGCCGGACATGGTCTGGGTCTGCCGCTCGGCCACGCTGCCGCGTGCGGCCTACCGCTTCTACCGTGACGTGCTGCTGCGGTTCGCCCAAGGCGGCGGCCCTCCCGAGCGCGCCGCGTTGCGCCGGCTCGCCCAGCGCTTCGATGTCGGATTGGAGGACATGCTCGCGCGGCTAGCGGCCCAGGACCTCGTCCAGCGCGACCCGGCCTCGGGCGCCATCACGGCCGCGTACCCGTTCTCCGGTGTCCCTACTCCCCATCGCGTGGCGCTCGTCCCCGCCCGCGCGGACACTCCCCCGACCGAGGTGTACGCCATGTGCGCCCTCGATGCGCTGGGCATCCCGCTGATGTTGGGCCGCGAAGCGGCGATCACCTCGGCGGATCCCCTGACCGGCGAGGTGGTGCGCGTCCATCTCAGGCGGGCTGAGGCGGAAAGCGTGAGCCAGAGCGCGGAGGCTGGACTCCCTGGCTGGCACGTCGCGTGGGAGCCGGCGATGGTGGTGGTCTACGCGCGGCCGGAGGACGACGCCTGTGATGACGGCGCCATGGCCGCGCTCTGCCGCTGCCCGGTCACGAACTTCTTCGCCACGCCGGCCCAGGCCAGTCGGTGGGCTGACCGCAACGGTACCCCAGGCGATGTGGTGCTGACACTCGCCGAGGCCCTGCCGCGCGCGGAGCGGCGCTTCGGCGGCATTCTCGACCGCCTGCCGGCGGACGACTAGCTGGAGGAGTAGGACGAGGGGGTGGTGACGGTGAACACGACGGTCGAGCGGGGCGGCGACGTCGACCTGCTGATTCTGGGTTCCGGCTCCACGGCCTTCGCCGCCGCGACCCGCGCCCGGGACCTTGGCAAGACCGCCATCATGGTGGAAGCACGAACCCTGGGGGGCACCTGCGTCAATCGCGGCTGCCTGCCGTCAAAGACCCTGATCGAGGCCGCGCGCCTTGTCCACGACGCGGCGCATCCGCGCTATCCGGGCCTGACCCCGGCGCGCATGGCGGTGGACTTCCCGGCGCTGGTGGCCCAGAAAGAGGCGCTCATCCGCGCCTACCGCGACCAACATTACGCCAGCATCTTTGACGACTCCCGTGGCGCCCAACCGATTCAGTTGGCGTATGGACGCGCCTCGTTCGTCGACACCCACAGCGCTGAGGTCATCGCGCCCGATGGCACCATGCGCCGGCTGACTGGTGACCATATCCTCATCGCCACCGGCTCCGCGCCGGTCATCCCGGAGATCCCCGGCCTGGCCGAGACCCCGTATCTCACCAGCGATCTGCTAACGAGTGACGAGAGCGCCGAGTTGACCAAGCTGCCCCCGTCGCTGAGCATCCTCGGCGGCGGCTACATCGCACTGGAGCTGGGGCAGCTCTTCGCCCGGCTGGGGACCGAGGTCACCATCCTGGAGCGCTCGGGGCGCATCCTGAAGGATCACGAGCCCGAGATCGGCACGGCGCTCACCGGCATCCTGCGCGATGAAGGGATCAGTCTCTTCACGCGCGCCGAGGTGCGGCGGGCCGAGGGCACGCCGGGCGACGTCCGCATCATTGCCATGGTGCGCGACCAGCCGCGGGAGTTTCGGGCGGCGAGGCTCCTCGTCGCGGCCGGGCGACGTCCCAATACAGCGGGTCTCGGTCTGGAGCGCACGGGCGTGCGCCTCGACGAGCGTGGCGCCGTGGTGGTGGATGACGAGCTGCGCACCAGCGTCCCGCACATCTGGGCGGCCGGCGACGTGATCGGCCACAAGACGGCGAGCCAGATGGCGACACCAGTAGGCGCGCACGATGGCGGCATCGCCGCCAGCAACGCGCTGGCCGGGACCCATCGCCAGGTGGACCACACAGTGGTCCCGCGCGCGATCTTCACCGATCCGCAAGTAGGGGTGGTCGGGCTGACGGATCGGGAGGCCAACGCGCGCGGCTTCGTCTGCCAGTGCAACACCATTCCCCTGAGCGTCGTGCCGCGAGCGGGAGCCATCCACGACACGCGCGGGGTCATCAAGATGGTGCTCGAACGCGAGAGCCGCCGGGTGCTTGGCGTCTCGATAGTGGGGACGGGCGCCGCCGAGGTGATCCAGGTCGCGGCGATGGCCCTGCGCTTCAACGCCACCGCCGACGATCTAATCGATCAGCTCTTCGTCTACCCAACCATGGCCGAGGCGCTCAAGCTCGCGGCCATCTCGTTCACCAAAGACGTGAATCGGCTGAGTTGCTGCGCCACCTAGCCGCACCACCTAGCCGCGCCAATGGCCACGAACAGCCCGATTGAGAGCGGCACCGACCCATGCAACAGACAGTCAGCGGTTGGTTTCTCGTGGTTACGGGCGCTTTGGCTTGCGCCTATCATCCGACCATCGCACTCCCGCTGGCGGCTGCTCTACTGAGCGGGACCGTGCTGGGTGGTTGGATCGCCAGACACCAGGGAGCAATCGCCGTGGGCGCCAGCACCGACTTCATCGTCGCGCTCGCGGTGCGGGCGACCCTGCCGCTCGCGGGCAAGGAGGCGCTCGCCACTATCGCCGGGCAGCGACCGGCGGGTTCCAGCGATCGTAGGTGATCCGCCAGTGGGGCGGAGTGCTGCCCGGCGGCTAGCGATTGTGGGCGGGTGCCTGGTCGCTGACCAGTCTTCCGCGTGACCAATGTGGTGACCACGCTGCAACTGGTTGGAGGTTGGAGACATGTTACGGGCGAACGCGATGACCATCGGGCAGCTCTCTCGGCGCAGTGGCGTGCCGATCAAAGCCCTGCGCGAGTACGAGCGCCTCGGGTTTCTCTACACCCTTGGCCGCAGCGCGAGCAACTACCGTCTGTTTGGCGAAGAGGCGTTATGGTGTGTGCACGTGATCCAGGGCCTGCGGTCCCTCGGTCTAACGTTGAAAGAGATCCAGAACCTCGTCACACAGTATCTGGAGCGCCCGGGCGAGCCGATCGATGCCCTGTTGGAAGAGCATCTGGCGCGCACAGTCGCGCGCGTCGAGGCCCGGATCGCCTCTCTCCAGGCCCTGCACCAGCGCATCCTCGATTTTCAGTCGGCTCGCGCGGCCATGCGGACGCCCGCCCCTGAGCTGGCGCGCCTGTTCGCATCGGACCCACGTCGTTGCGCGGTGGCATCTGCCCCTTGATGGCCTCCGGTGATGCCGTGGATGCCTCTTGACTCTCCCCCTGGGGTGAGAGTTTAGGCTTCTCTGAGGTACCCCGCGCAGGTCATGAGTGGGAGTGCCAGTGGGCCGATGCCGCAGACCCACATTCCTTGGTGCGTCACCGCCAGTTTTGAGATTTGGCATTTCTACACCGGAGTAAGGATGGTGGGCTACCTGTGAGCGGCTGACGCCCGCGTCCTGAAGGGGCGTACACCATGCTCCCAATTCCGCTAGCTCTCGCCCTTTCGATTGCGCTTGCCCTCGTCTGCTCGGCCATACCCTGGCTCGCGCGCTCCCTGGGCGGCAGGTCCCTCGCCATCGGCCTGCTCGCTGGAATCACGGTGGGCCTCGTCGGCGTGGCGCGCCCGTTTCCTCCCTACCTCTGGGCCGACCTCGTGGTTCTGGTGGTGGCGTGGAGCGGTGGGCTGCTCCTGGGCCGGGGCATTGCGCCGCGCTTCCGTCCCTTCCTGCTCCTATTCCTATGCCTCAGTGGGCTGGATGTGCTGCTCACCGCGGGTCTGTCCGCTTCGTCCACTTTGGGACCTCGGACTCCTGTCAGCTCCACGCCACTCCGCTTTGGGGACTTCCTCCTCGTGCTCCTCTGGGGGCGATTCGAGACCAACCTCATCGATATCCTGTTGCTCACCGTCCTCGCCGAGCACTGGCGCCGACGCGGCGCCTCGTACCTGATCGCGTTCCTACCTGGCGCCCTCGGATTCCTCCTGGCCGATGGGTTCATTCTAGTGACCAAGCTCGGTATCTTGCCTGGCATCCCCTTCTTCACCGCTGGGTATGTCTTGACTGAAGGGCTGCATCGCTACGTGAGCCGCCACCGCGCCCCACCACTAGCGGAGCCTGATCGCTAAGGCGCCGATGCATGCACACCGGCCTCTGAGCTGACGCACCTGTGTGTCTCAGGCCTGCGCCAAAGTGCTGGAGAATCCGCCTCTAAATGCCTCTTGACCGTTCTCCCAAGGGGAGGCTGTAGGCTCTTCTCAGGCACCCTCACGGAGGTCGTGGGAGGAAGCCACAGGAGGACAGGTCCACTTGCGTGCCTCCGGCATCGAGCGGGCCCGGGCACCGTTTCCCAACAAGGGGGGCAAAATGTTAACAAGCGACCAACAGCTCTTCAGGGCAGAATTACACCATCGGCCGAGCGCACCACCAGTTCAGCCACACGAGCATTCCCGCGGAAGCGGCGAACTCGTGGGGAGTGGAGATGGGTTCGTGCGAGGAGCAGCACTCCAGGGTCAGGTCCGGTGGTCGATCTTTGAGGTGGAAGGGCCCATCTGCGAAACCAGCATCGCGGGCGTGATCAGCACCGACAATGGTGCGACGCTGGAATTTGAAACGCGCGGCTATAGCATCGTTCCTGATCCTAACCAGCCACAGGTGTGGGATATGCTGGCCGTGGTGAGGTTTCGGACGGAGAGTCCAGTGTACGATTGGCTCAATACCACGCTGGCACGGTGGGAAGGGACGTTTGACACGCGCAGTGGTGTCCATACCTATCAAACGTATTATCATCAGCGTTGAGCCCACAGCGGCGTAGATGCAAGGCATCGCTCGTTGCCCGACCCGCGCGCCGGAATCCGGTGGCGACCTGGCACCTCGCGCCGGGCTCCT
>JANWHL010000232.1 GCA_025450405.1 Ktedonobacterales bacterium | reverse complement strand
GCGCTGACACGTCGACTTTTTGGAGAGGAAGCGATCACCATCATGGCAGACATGACAACCGAGGCGCAGGAGCTTCAGCAACTGCGGGACGACGCCCGTGCCAGAGGCGCGATTGACAAGGAGCTGACCGCGCGGTTCGCCGCCGAAGATGACGCGTTGCGCGGGTCCATTCGCGCGGCGGCGGAGGCGGGCATGCCCGCGATCCAGATCTCGCCGCTCCAGGGCAAGCTCCTCCAGGTGCTCGCCGCCGCGTGTGGCGCCCGCAAGATCCTGGAAGTCGGTGCCCTGGCGGGCTATAGCGGCATCTGGCTGGCGCGCGCGCTCCCCGCTGATGGCCGGCTCATTTCGCTGGAGGTCAGCGAGCAGCACGCGGCGGTCGCGCGCGCCTCGCTGGCGCGGGCTGGCGTCGGCGATCGCGCCGAGGTACGTGTGGGTCCCGCGGCCGAACTGCTGCCGGCGCTTCAGAGTGATGCGCCGTTCGACCTGATTTTCATTGACGCCGACAAGCCTGGCTATCCCACCTACCTCGATTGGGCGCTGCGTCTGAGCCGGGTAGGCACGTGTATCGTGGCGGACAACTGTATCCGCGGCGGCAAGCCCTTTCAGGGTGACCCCGACGAGGGTAACCGGGCCATCCTGGCGTATGACGAGCGGGTGGCGGCGGACCCACGGCTGGTATCGATCGCGCTGCCGCTGGACGACGAAGGTACGGACGGCTTCGCGATCTCGGTGGTGGTGGCGCGGTGACCGGCGTAGGCGGACGGGGACCACGAGGCGGTGTCGCTGGCGAGCCGTTCGGTGCGGACTTTCGCGTGTGGGTGCCGGTGGACGTTCGGTTCAGCGACTTCGACGACCAGGGTCACGTGAACAACGCTGTCTACCTCACGTACTTTGAGCAGGGGCGCATGGGCTATTTTGACGCTGTGCGCCGTGCCGCGCTCGCCGCGGCGCTCGGGACTGGGGCGGCGGACGCGGGCGATGCGCCGGAGAGCGGCCGGACAATCCGGGTGGCGCCGGCGGCGACCAATGGGCGGCTGGAGTTGCCGTTGGTGGTCTCCGATGCCCACATCGCCTACCGCCAGCCGATCGCGGCGATGGTGCCGATTTCGGTGGGCGTGCGCACGACACGGCTGGGGCGGGCGTCGCTGGTGTTGGAGTACGCCGTTCGGGCGTCGCGGGAGGGGACGCTTTACGCGACGGGTGGCACGACGATTGTCTGCGTGGACCTCGCCACGGGCCGACCACGCGGCCTGCCGCCCTGGACTCTTGACGCGGTGCGCAGAGTAGAGGCGGGCCAGGCCAAGGATGGGCGGGCATGAGTACCTGATGTCATGAATGGGTGATGGTTGGAAGCGCGTGAGAGGCGTCACGGCTGAGTGGATTCGCCGTCCTAGCCACGGACCTTGACGGTCCGCCGCTTGGCGCGTACACTGGCGGCAGCCACTCATCTACGGGGCCGGTGGCGCGCTGTGATGCGGCCGGCCAGCCGGGCCCGGAGGCAGGTCTATGGCATCGCGGCTTCTTGCCGGTGTCCTTGGAGGCATCGCCGGCATTTTTCCCCTGGCGGCGAACGCGGCGGTTGATTACGCCGCCACCCAGGGTCTGCTCGACGAGCGTACCGCACACCTGGCGGTCAGTCCGGTGTTTTCGGGACCACCCGCGCTGCTGACGGGTGTCGCGCTGGGCGCGGTTGTCGCGGGCTGGCCGGCGGGACGGCGCGGCGGGGCCCCGGCGGCGGGCGTCGCGGGTGGGATCGCGGCCGGACTATACGCGGTGGTGGTCATCGGGCTGGTGGTGGGCGGCGCCCGGTTGGAACTGGTGCCTTCGGTCGCCGGCGTGCATCCTCTGCGCACCAGCGCGGCCGTGATTTTCCTGGCGAGCGTGCTGCTCGGTGTGGCATGGCTGCTCGGCGCGCTGGTGGGACGAAGCGCGGAGGCGGACGCGACCCCGACGCGCGGCGCAAGCGTGTCGGGATCGCCGGGTGCCCGCGAACGTGGGCCACGGAAGGATGATCGCTGGCGGACGAGCCGGAGCGGGTTTGCCGACCGGAACGGCTATAATGCGGACGACGGCGCGACCGAACGGGAAGGACGCGCCGCGTATGACCCGTACGGCCGCCAGGCTCACGGTGGATATGGACCTGGCGGAGGCTATGACCGCGACGGCGGTGCCCGTGGGCGCGGCCGCTCTGGACCGCCGGACCGCGGTGGGCCGCGTGACGCCACGGGATACGACGCGCCGCGGGCGCCCGCGGGGACGCGCGAGGGGCGCCCTGGCGGCCAGCCATCGCGCCCCAACCGGTGGTGAAAGGACCCAAACCGGATATGGCTGAGCTGATATTTCTTGGGACCGGAGCGGCGCTGCCATCGGTGGAGCGCGCCAATAGCGCTCTGGCTATCAGCCTGGACGGCACGGATTGGCTGCAGATCGACGCGGGAGGCGACATCTACCGATCGCTGGCGCGCGCGAAGATCCCACCAGATGGGGTGAAGGATCTCGTCATCACGCATGCGCATATCGATCACATTGGTGCTTTGCCCTCGCTGATCGAGAGCTTCCGCTTGTCGGGCCGCCACACGCCGCTACGGATTTGGGCGCTCTCCGAGGTCCAGGAGGTCATTCAGCGATTGCTCTCGCTCTACCGGTATGAGCTGACGCTGGACCGCTGGCCGTTCGCCCTGGATTTGCGGACGATTGACTCGGGATCCACGCCGACGCTGGCGGGCATCAGCACACGATTTGGCCGGATGGACCACGCCCTGCCGTCGGTGGGTGTGCGGCTGGACCTGCCGCGGGGTCCGGTGTGCTATACCTGCGATACGCAGCCGACGCCGGCGCTGCCCGCGCTGGCGCGCGACGTGGACCTGCTGATCACGGAATGCACGTTCGCGCACCGGGATGTGGCCGACGCGCGCATCAGCAAGCACATGACCGCGCTGGAGGCCGGCCAGCAAGCGGCAGAGGCGGGCGCGGGCGCGCTAGCGCTGGTGCATCTGGGCTTTGGGCCGCGCTTCAGCGAGGCGGAGGCGCGGGCGGAGGCAGGGATCAGCTTCAAGGGGTCGCTGCTGATCCCCTATGATGGCCAAGTGATTGATGTTTAGTGCGGCCGGGACGCTGGCGCGCCGCCACTCAATCGTCGGGAGGAGCGCCGCTCGCGGCGCCGCCAGGCATGCCTCCGGGGTATCCTGACGAGCGCCACGTGGGCGTAAGTCAGGCGCCCCTGGCCGCGCCGCCCTGATTCTCGCCGGGTTTGGTGTCACCGGGTTTGGCGTTTTCGGGCTTGGGCGCGGGTACGAGGCCGCGGGTCGTCTCGTCGGTGCGGTCGATCTCGAGCCGGCGGGCGTCGCCGTCCTGCCGCCACGTCTTCGCGACGTGTGAGGTGCGGGTCTCGCGCGCGGTCAGCGGCGCGTCATCTTTCTTCTTCTCCGCGGGGACGAAGTTGACCAGGTGCAGGCGGTCAACGTAGATTACGTCTTCGCGCAGGCAGGTGGAGAGGAGCGTGCGCAGGCGCTCGATGTTCTCCCGCGTGGTGAGATATGCGGTGAGAGCATCCAGTTTCATACAGCGGGCCTGTTCGCGCAGCAGGTCTTCGAGTGTCTGCAAGACAATGCGCTGCCGCTCGGGATTGGTCATCAGCAGGACACGGCGCTCGCGCTCACTCGTCGGTCGTGAGGCGGTGGGCACCAGACGCCAGGCGAGCGAAAAAACGGCCTGATGCGCTTTGCCCTCGACGTCGAAAATGTGTATGGAGGCGCTGAGGACGCGATGCTCCGCGAGCGAGATCTCGGCGCCGATGCGTTCGATGCCGGGCAGTAACGAAAAGCGCCCGCGCGGGTCGATGCGGTCAAAGCGCTCGTCGTAAAAGACGACGGCGCGCTTGGGGTCGGGCACACGGTGGGTCGTCCAGATACCGACGATGGCGGCCAGGATACCGACCGCCGGCACGGTGATGAGCGGATTGGCGAGGGCCGCGGTGAAGAGATGTGGGTCGTAGCGCAGGAGCAGAAGCGCCATCACCCCCACAAACAAGATCACCAGCGCGATCACGGTTCTTCCGCTGCTCATCGTGCCTGCCTCCCTCCGAGTCGGGGGCAAGCATCCTGGATGCCAGTTCGCGGGGGTCCGACGGTGGGTGGACGGAGCGGTGGTGCGATCCGCGCTATCGCTCCATGGGCAAACCCTGGCGCCGCCAGAGGCCCATGCCACCCATCAGATTGTGCACATGGTCGGGGGAGAAACCGGCCACCAGCGCGATCTCGCTCGCCACGCCGCTGCGCTGGCCTACCTCGCAGACGAACACGACATCGCGATCGTGTGGCAGGTCGACGATGGCGTGGCCGAAGACATAGATGCCGTCGAGCGGAATCAACTGGGCGCCGGCGATGTGGCCACGCCGCCACTCGTCCGGCTGACGCACGTCCACCACCAGCGCTCCCGAAGCCTGGAGCTTACGGGCGTCATCCGGCCCGATCTCGTGGTATGGTGGTCGGTCCGCCTCTGGTTCGTCGTACGCCATAAAACCCCCTTGTGACGCGCTCACACCCATGGCGGCGTCTGCTCAGTTGTGCAGGGTGTGCTTAGCGATCGGGTCGAGCCCGAGGTTCGCCGTCCTCGTGCTGCTCCAGAAAGAGCCGGCCCACGATGGCGGTTGTCACGACGTGTTCATCGCCGACGAACGCCATATCCACAAGACCTTCTTCCTCCATGTCGCGCAGGTCGTCGGTGGTGATGAAGTGTCCGGCCAGCATCCGGCCGAGGTCGCTCTCGGTGAGTGGACCCCACTCGCGGAGCTTGCGTAGCACCGCCAGCTTCACTGGTGTGTTGTCGTCGACCGCGCGCATGCGCGCTCCTTCCTGGCGAGGCCGCGGAGGCCCTCAAGCGCTGACGGCCCGCGTGACGTGAGCGTGCCGGGCAAGGTGACACGCACGCGGCGGGGCACGTGCGCGCAGCCAGAATCATGGCACAGTGTATCATGCCGAGCGGTGTGGCGGCGACACACCGCGCCAGCGGCGATTCCTCGCTTCATTGGGACGATGGTGGCCCCGGTGACGTTTGCACGCAGAGCGATGCTACGCCCTGGTCATCCAGTGCGTGGCAGGTCCAGCCCGGTGTGGAGGCGAGGAGTTGGGTCAGAGGCAATGCCTGGGGCAGAAGCGCCCAATGTATCTGATAGCGCGTGAAGAGGCGCCGCCAACCGGGCGCGGCGTCCACCATGGTAAGGTAGTCGCGGAGCAGCGCCGGACTGTAGAAATCGGTGCGAGTGTCGACGAAGTCACGATAGGTTGGCAGCGCGTACTCGAGGTAGCCGCCCCACTCGGCGGTGTTGAAGCCGCGGCCGGGGGGCAGTCCCGCGCGTTGGAGCTGTGCCACCGCGGCCACCGGGAAGTCACGCGAGGAGAACGCGGCGCGCAAGACGACGGCACGGGTCCCGGGCAGGCGCCCGCCGCCAGCCAGCATGAGCCCAAGCAGCACAACCACGAGCGCCGACCACGCGCCGCGGCCGATCTGGCGCTCGGTGGAATCAAGGCGCGCTGAGCGGGCCAGTGTCGCGGCGGCCAGGCGGGTGATCCACCCAGGGCCGGCTTCAGGACGGGCATCTGTTGCCAGGGTGCGGATCCACGCGGTGAGGGCTTCGCCGATGATGGGGGTGACCACGACGGCCCAGAGCGGGACGGAGCGAACGGCCATCAGGGCGAGGGCGGTGAAGACGCCCGCCACGACCCAAGCCAGCGGCTCTGGGCCGGCTAAACGCGGTGCCGCGGGCATGTCCGCCGCTAGAGAGGCTGGCGCGGTGTCACGCGGGGGCCTGGTTGGGGCGGCGCGGCTGGCGAAGATCCATGCCGCCACCAACAGGAAGAGCAGCAGCAGGAAGATGCGCGCCGCGAGGGTGTGGAAGTCGGGTGACTGCCACTCCTGGGTATTGGCGATCACGTCGGGGACGGCGAAGAAGGTCAGGTAGTGCTGGGGCAACGCGAGGCCCCAGGGCGTCGCGAGCATCGCCAGCGCGCTCGCGCCCAGAGCGAGTGTGAGGGGGAGGGGCTCGGCGCGGCCGCGGTCGCGGCGGAAGATCCACGCCACGACCACCGCTGATCCCAGGAGCAGGAGGCCGTCGAGGAAGTAGCCATGGAGATTGGCCCAGAGGGCGAGAACGGGTGGGAAGCACCAAAGGCGCCAGCGTCGGCCATCGCGCCAGTAGCGCCAGAGCCACTCTGACCACCAGAGCAGGAGCGGGAGCGAGAAGAGGTGAGGGCGGGCGACCCAGTGGATCGAGGTCAGGGCCACGGCCAGCAGCGCCAGGGGCAGCGCGAGCAGGATGGGGGTGCCGCGCGCGCGCAGCGCCAGCAGCAGGCCGGCGCCAGTGATGGCGATCAGCAGGCCCGCGAGCGCCACGACGCCGTTCAGGCCAGCGGCGCGCCACACAAGGGCATATGCCGCCTCGCCGAGCCACTCCATGTCGACCAGCGGCTGGCCAGACGCGGTGCTGGAGAGCGTGTCGTAGCGTGGCAGTTGGCCGCTGAGCGTGAGCAGACCCTGGCGCAGATGCCACCCGATGTCGCCGTCGCTTCCGAGCGCGCGCCCCTGGAGGCCGAGAGTGACACCCGCGAGACAGAGGATGAAGAGCGTGTCGGCCAGGGACGGCAGGGCGAGTGCGCTGATCCGCTCGGCGCGTGTGCTCAGCGCGGCTGGCGCGCGTGCCGCGATACCCGTCCGCGCCATCCGCGCTCCTCGTTTCACGATCCATCGGCGACGTTGCGTTGTGCCGGGCATAATGCCGGCTCCTGGCGCGCCACCATTATAGGGGGTGCTTCGAACGTGGGGAATCTGCATAGCCCGGATGCCTGGCATGGGTGTACGCCAGGTCAATCGCGCCAGGTCAATCGCGCCAGGTCAATCGCGACGGGGCAATCGCGATGCCCATGTGGCGGGGGGCGCGTCCGATGCGTTGAGGCTGGTATAGTGGGTGCGCGGCACGGATCACCCCGGCCGATCGCGGTGGCTGGCGGAGTTGGTCCGCCTCAACGTGTCAGACCGCGCGGGAGACCATCAGCTATGGCTCAGACTCGCCAGCGCGCGGGAAACGGGGCCGCCGGACGCGGGGCCATGGGACCGCGTGGCCTCCCGTCGGTGGATGAGGTGCTGCGGCAGGACGAGCTGCGCGCACTCGCAACTGACGTTGCGCACGCGACATTGGTGGGCGCGGTGCGTGAGGTGGTGGCGGCCGCGCGGGCGGAGGCCGTGACACGCGCGGCGCCGGACGACAGCGCCGCCGCAAACGCGACAGTGGCGGGCTACCGCACGCCAGACGCGGGCACGCTCGCCCGGCGTGCCGCCGCCGCGCTGGACCTGGCGCGGCGGCCAGAGCTGCGCGAGGTGATCAACGCGACGGGGGTCATCGTCAACACCAATCTCGGGCGCGCGCCGCTCAGCGCGGCCGCGCTTGAGGCAATGGTACGGGTGAGCCGCGGTTACTCGAATCTGGAGTACGACCTGGATGCGGGCGAGCGCGGATCGCGACAGACCCATGTGCGGGGCCTGCTGCGTGCGGTGACGGGCGCTGAGGATGCGCTGGTGGTGAACAACAACGCGGCGGCGATGCTCGTGGTGTTGAGCGGGCTCGCCGCCGGCCGTGAGGTGGTCGTCTCGCGGGGGGAACTGGTGGAGATCGGCGGTGGATTTCGCGTCCCAGATGTCATGCGCCAGGGTGGGGCGCGACTTGTGGAGGTTGGGACCACTAACCGCACCCGCGTCGAAGACTATGCCGCCGCCATCGGGCAGGAAACAGGGGCACTGCTGGCCGTCCACCCCAGCAACTTTCGCATTTTCGGCTTTACCGAGGCGCCGTCGCGCGCCGCGCTGGCGGAACTGGCCCACGCCCACGGGCTGCCGCTGGTGGAGGACCTGGGGAGTGGCTGCCTCCTCGCCACGGAGCGCTATGGGCTGGCCCACGAGCCGACGCCGATGGAGAGCCTAGGCGCTGGGGCGGACGTGGTGTGTTTCTCTGGCGACAAGTTGCTGGGGGGGCCGCAGGCGGGCATCATCGTCGGGCGCGGCGCGGCGTTGCGCACGCTTGCCAGGCACCCGCTGATGCGCGCCGTGCGCATTGACAAACTGACGCTGGCGGCACTGGAGGCCACCCTGCGAGCCTACCGCGATGGCACCGCCGAGCGCGAGATCCCCATCTGGCGCATGCTGGCGACGTCGGTTGGAGACGTGCGCGCTCGCGCCGAGAGGTGGGTCACGCGGCTGGCCGAGAGGACTTCAGGCATAGCGCGGCTGGCGGTCGTCGACGGCGAATCAACCATTGGCGGGGGCTCGCTGCCGGGGGAAATGCTGCCGACCGCCCTGTGCGCCGTGGAGCTAGATTCCGCGGCGCTGGGGGCCGGCACCGATGCGAAGGAGGGGCCAGACGTCGCGGCCCGACTGGCCGCGCGCCTGCGACGGGGCTCGCCGCCAGTGGTGGCGCGTGTGCTGCGTGGCCGCGTGCTCCTGGACCCGCGCACGGTGCTTCCGGAGCGGGATGAGCAGCTGGTAGAGGCGGTGGCGGCGGCGCTGGCGGACTGGCACGCGGGTTAGCTCGCGAGTTAGCGTGCCACGAGACCGCGCGCGAGGCGGCGGGCGATATCGGGGCCTTCGTAGATGAAGCTCGTGTAGACCTGGAGGAGGGTGGCGCCAGCGTCGAGCATGCGCTGGGCATCGTCGGGCGTGAAGATGCCGCCGCCGCCGATGATCGGGAGGGCATCGCCCGCGAGATTGCGCAGGTGCCGCACTACCGCCACGGCGCGCGCATGCAGCGGGCGGCCGCTCAGGCCACCCGGCTCGGACGCCGCGCTGGTGAGTCCGTCGCGCGCGAGGGTGGTGTTGGTGGCGATGAGGCCAGAGGCGCCACGTGCGAGGCAGACCGCGACGACGTCCGCCAGGCCCGCGTCATCGAGGTCAGGAGAGACCTTGACCAGCAGCGGACGTGGTGTCGGGCGGCCCTCGGCCGCGCCGAGCGCGAGCAGGCGGGTGATCAGCGCGGCGAGGAGAGCGTCCAACCGATCGCGTTCCTGGAGGGTGCGCAGGCCCGGCGTGTTTGGCGAGCTGACGTTGATGGCGAAGTAGTCGCCGTACGGATGGAGGGCCTCGAGGCTCGCCAAGTAATCCGCTTCGGCTTGGTCCAGCGGCGTGCTCTTCGACTTGCCCAGGCTGATGCCCAGGGGCACGCTGAGCGGCGGAAGATGCGCCAGGCGCGCGGCCACGGCCTCGGCGCCCTGATTATTGAAGCCCATCCGGTTGATGAGCGCCTCGTCCGCGGGCAAGCGGAAGAGGCGGGGGCGGGGGCTGCCCTCTTGCGGCCAGCGGGTGACGGTGCCCACCTCGACAAAGCCGAAGCCAAGCGCGGCCAGCGCCGGCACGGCGACGGCGTTCTTGTCGAAACCGGCGGCCAGGCCGATCGGCGACGGAAAATCGAGTCCAAAGACGCGGCGGTGGGCGGCCGGATCATCCGGGCCACCGCCCAGCGTGGCGGCGATCAGGCGGAGCAGCGCCGGCGAGCGCGCGGCCGCCCCGAGCAGCCGGAGCATCTCGTCGTGGATGACCTCGGGATCGCGACCACGAGCGAAGAGGGCTGGTCGGAGGACGCGTCGGTAGAGGGTGGGCATGGCGGCGGGCAGCGCGCGCGCCAGTTGGCGGCTCACGCGTGGGCTCCGGCGAAATAGGCGGTGACCTCGGCAAAGCGGGCGTCGTCCATGCCGCCGGTCCGGTGGAAGTAGGCCAAAAGCTGACTGGCCCGCGTCGCCGCGTGGAGTGTGTAGCCCGCCGCGGCCACCTGGGCGGGGCCGCCCTGCTCGCGGTCGATCAGCACGGCGATGTCATGGACGTGGAGGCCGTTGGATTCGAGCACACGTGCCGCTTCGAGCTTGCTCTCGGCATTGGTGACCAGATCATCGATCACCAGCGCCGATTGGCCGGCGGCGAATGCTCCGTCCACGGTGCCGGTGAGGCCATGGGTCTTGGGCTCGCGTGGGGTGATCATGCCGATGCGTGTCTGGTGGGCGAGGACGGCGACGAGCGGCGTGGCGGCCATGGGCACATCGGCATAGAGGTCGGGATGGAGGTTGTGCGCGTGGATCAGCTCGGCCAGGACGGCGACGGCGGCATCGAGGGCGTCGGGGAAAGAACGGAGCACGCGCAGATTAATATAGATCGGCGAGAGTGGGGCGTCGGGCTGGCGTTCGTGCAGTTTGAGCCGGAAGGCGCCGAAGCGGATCGCGCCCGTGGCCAGCAGTTGATCGGCGAACACCTGTTGCGAAGGTGTCAGGCCCTCCGGGGATGGTTGCGTGTCGGCGTTGGGCATGGTGCGGGCTCTCCTCGTACCTGAGACTCGGCCTGGCGCGCCGGGAACACGCCATGGGTTCACGCCATG
>JANWHL010000231.1 GCA_025450405.1 Ktedonobacterales bacterium | reverse complement strand
GGCGTGATCAACGTCGTCACCGGCCCGCATGAAACGCTGGCACGCGTTCTGGCGGAGCACGACGACGTGGACGCGGTCTGGTATTGCGGCGAGCCTTCCGGCGCCGCCGCCGTCGAGCGCGCCTCCATTGGCAACATGAAGCGCACCTGGCTCGCGGACCGGCCGCCGCGCGCATGGACCAGCCGCGATCAGGGCGAGGGCCGCGAGTTTCTGCGCGAGGCCACTCAGGTCAAGAACATCTGGACGCCCTCCGGGGCCTGACTCGGGCGGGACCACTGCTCAACCGAACATCTACTGGTCGGGCATGGCCCATGCCTCTTGAGATGGAGGATGTAGTGGCCAAGAAGACGAAGGCCAAGCGTCACGGACGCCACGCCCACGCGGCGCATGCCAGCGCATCGCATGCCGGCGTCGCCCAATTGGGCGACACGCCCATCGCCATACCGCGCCGTCCCGCGAACGCCTGGTCGCCCGGCCTGGCGGCCGGGACGATCCGGGCGGACTCACTGATCACCGCGGGATTCTGGACCTAGGCGCGTGACCACCTCAAGGAGCTGGCCCAGCGCTTCCCCCTGGAAGGCGACATCCAGCGCCGTCTCGCCCACGTGCATCACGAGCTAGGTGAAACCACCAAGTATGAGCAAGCCTGCGAGCGCCTGCTCGAACTGGAGCCCGACGATCCCGACGCATTGGTCAGCATCGCCTACATCCACACGACCCATCTCCGCCTGATCACCGCGCGCGATCTCTTCAACCGTTGGCTCGCGCTCTGGCCAGAGGGCGAACGAGCCGGCGAAGTGCGCACTCTGCTCCGCGCCATCGAGAGCGACATCGCGGAGCACACCGAGCGGACGGGCCTCACAGATGAGCAACACCAGCGCGCGATGGGCCTCCACGAACGGGCGCTGGAACAAGTGACGCGGGGCCGATATCGCGAGGCGCGCCAGCTGGAGGAGCAGTCCCTCCACCGGGCTCCTGGGCTCATCCCCGCTCTCAACACGCTCAGCTCCATCGACCTCCTCGAAGGCCACCTCCCGAACACCATCGCCAAGACGCGCCGCGTGCTGGAGGACGCACCCCAGAACTTCCACGGCATCGCAAACATGGTCCGCTATCTCGTCCTCAGCGGGGAATTCGCGCGGGCCGCCGAGTTCGCCGAGCGGCTGAGGCCGGTCACGTCGGTCTCGTCCGACGCCTGGCTCAGAAAAGCCGAGGCCTTCAGCTTTCTGGGCGACTTCGCGTCGGTGTGGACAGCGTACGAGGAAGGCGCCGCGGCGGGCTTTACCCGGTCCGAGTTCGCGTCCGCGTATGGTCTGCACCTCGCCGGGGTGGCCGCGTGGCGGCTTGGCCGCGAGGCGGAGGCACGAAAACTCTGGCAGCGAGCGCTGAAGGCGGACCCGAACTTCGAGTTGACGCTGCGGAACCTGGACGACCTCAAGCTCCCAGTCGGTGAGCGCAATGGTCCGTGGCCCTTCAGCTTCGACTATTGGGTTACGCCGGGGTTCATGGCCGACATCAGGAAAATGACCGCCACGGCCGATGTGGCCCGGAGCGGCGCCGTGGCCGAC
Organism: Ktedonobacterales bacterium; assembly: GCA_025450405.1. GTDB lineage: Bacteria > Chloroflexota > Ktedonobacteria > Ktedonobacterales > JADMIN01 > JANWHL01. Next base: position 3,590 of record JANWHL010000231.1, on the reverse strand, counting down.
GCGGTCCAGGACTCCGATGCGGGCCAGGACTCCGACGAGGTCGGACCTGTCGACGATTTCGAGCCAAGCGCCGCCCAGGAGGAGGCCGCGCCAGCCGCCCTCCAGACGTTCGCGGGCGCGCACCCCGAGCTCCCCAACGTCGTGCTGGCGCTCCTGGATCGTGGCGATCGGATCGGTCGCGAGTTCGCCGTGCGCATCGCCGGCCCTATCGGCAGCACGGAGATAGCCGCTGCCCTGCGCGACTTCGCCCTTGGCCAGAGCGGCTCCGACCAGCTCCGCATGGACGCGACGCGGCTTCCGCTGGAGGTGGGGCTGCTCCCGGCGTTCCAGCCCATCCGCCTCTGGAGCGCGGGACAGTGGCGCGAACTGCTGCTCATGAACATGGAGATCACTTTCGAGCCCATTGGTGAGCTCCCCCCCGAGGTCGAGGAGCCCCTGCGCGAGAGCGTCCTCGCCATGCGAGACAACGACGCGGCGAAAGCCCTGCCCCTCCTCGAGCGCGCACGTCAGCTCGGCCCCGATATCCCGTCCGTCCTCAACAACCTGGCCAGCGCCTACGGGGCGCTCGGGCGCAATGACGAGGCCAAGGCCCTCAGCATCGAAGTCCACCACCGCTTTCCGGATTACTTCTTTGGCCGCGTCACCATGGCCCGGATGGCCATCCAGGACGGTGACCTGGAGGCGGCAAAGGACATACTCCAACCGCTCCTGGGCCGGCGCAAGCTGCACATTGACGAATTTGGCGCGCTTGCCGATACTGAGATCAGGCTCTCCCAGGCGCTCGACGAACACCAGGCTGCCGAATCTTGGCTCAAGATCAGGAGCTCGGCTTCAGCATCGCCTTCGGTGTCATCCTGGACACGTTCTTCATGCGCACGCTGCTCGTCCCCTCATTCGCCATGCTCCTCGGTCGCTGGAACTGGTGGCCCTCCGCGCTGTCGCGGGCCAACACAGCACCGCCCGCCGGACCGCCTGGCCTCGCGGTGGGACAGACTGCCGGTTCGACCCAAGCGCTCCCCGAAGGAGGCATGTCATGACTCCCACTGACGACGCGATCCCGGCCCAACCAGCGGTTCCGCGCGGTGCGACAGCTTCTCGGCAGGCAGGCAATCGTGGGGTGGTCGGCAACGAGCGGCTCACGGCGCTGGCCGGCGCGGCGCTCCTCGCGCTGCTTGCGGTCGAAGTGGTGACCTCAATACGCCTGCGCACGCTACTCTCCGCGCACGTTGTCGTCGGGGTGGTGCTGGCCGGCCCGCTCGCCGTCAAACTCGGCGGCACGGGCTACCGCTTCGTCCGCTACTATACCCGCTCTCCTTCCTACGTGCGCCGAGGTCCGCCCCATCTGGCGCTGCGGGTGCTGGGGCCGCTGCTGGTCGCCACGGCGCTGGTGGTCGTCGGCAGCGGCATCGGCCTCATGGTGACCGGACCGCGCAATGCCGGCCTTCTCCTGCCCTTGCACGGCTTCAGTGTGCTCGTCTTCTTCCCGCTCATGGCCATCCACCTCGTCGCCCATCTCCTGGCTACGCCGCGGCTCGTCGCGGACGAGTGGAGCTCGGTATCCGCGGCGCTGGCCCCAGGGCGCGGGATCCGCATGGGTGTGACCCTGGGCGCACTGATGCTCGGCGTGCTCGGCGCCATGCTCCTGCTGCCCACCACCACGCCCTGGATTGCCTGGAGCCAGACGAACGGGCAGGTTCCCGCGCCGGTGATCGTCGGCACGCTCCTCGCCATCGTGGCGCTCCTTGCCACCAGGCCGCTCCGCTGGAAGTGAGCGCGTCGTCTCATCCTAGTGGCAACTCGAACGTGAACGTGGTACCGCTGCCCATCGCGCTCTCCACGCGAATCGCGCCGCCGTGGGCACGGGCGATCTCGTGCGCGATGGCGAGACTGAGCCCGCTGCCCTCAGGTGCGGCGACGCTCTCTCCGCCGCTGCCCTCCTCGCACGCGAGCGGCTCGATAGCCTCCGCCGCGCGCGCGGTGTCGACGCGGTAGAAGCGCTCGAAGAGATGCGGCAGGTGTTCCGCCGCGATGCCGGGACCGTCGTCCGCGACGCGAACCCGGGCCGCGCGCCCGCCGACAACGTCCGCCGCGGCCGTCTCCACGAGCACGCGCCCGCCGCCGGGGCCGTCCATGCCTGACTCGTTGACACCAGACGCGCCGAGGGGTCCGGCGTACTTGATCGCGTTCTCCACCAGGTTGCCGATGGCAAGTCCGAGCGCCGTCCGGTCGCCGTGGACGCGCAGCTCGGGCAGCGAGCCCGCGCTGAGCACCACGCCGCGCGTGCGGGTGCGTGGGGCCAGGCGCTCCACCGCGTCAAGCGCCACGTCGCTCAAGTCCAGCGGCTCGTCGCGCGGTCGCAGTTGGCCGGCGTCGGCACGCGCGAGCAGCAGGAGGTGCTCGACCAACCGCGTCATGCGCGCGTTCTCGTCCTGGATGACCGCGAGCGCGCGGCGGTACTCGTCGGGCGAGCGCGGGGCGTCGAGCGCGCGCTCGGACTCGGCGCCGACGATCGCGAGCGGTGTGCGCAGCTCGTGGCTCGCATCGCCGGTGAAGCGCCGCTGCCGCGCGAACGCCGCCTCCAGACGTCCAAGCATGCGGTCGAAGGTCGACGCCAGCTCGCCCAATTCGTCGCCCGAGGATAGATTCAGCCGCCCACTCAAGTCGGTCCCCTCGATGGCCTCAGCGGCCCGCGTGATGAGCCGCACGGGCCGGAGTGCGCGGGCGGCCAGCCAATAGCCGCCGAGGGCGGCCACTAGCAGCGTCAGCGGCCCCGCGATGAGCAGACCGGGCACATGCGCGCTTAGCGTGTTGGTGGATTGTGCCGGCTGGCCGACCACAAGCGTGGCGCGCACCTGGCCCCGGCTCAGGATCGGCGCGTCGTAGAGCATGTAGGTCAACATGTCGGTGGCGCCGTCGAGGGGGGCGACAGCGAGCGCAACCGTCGGGTAGTCGCCGACGGTAGGGTGTGGACTGGCGTGCTGGAGGGCCAGCGCCGCTACCTGCGCGACCGCTCGATCTGTCAACGGGCCAAAGCGCTGTGTGGCAACGAAGTCCGCGTCAAGGAGCACCGCGAACTCGTACGGCCCGAAGTCGGTCAGAGGTTTCCCCACGCTTGGCTTCGCGGGCGGTAAGCCAGGCGATTGCGTGGCGACCGGGCGCGCGTCCCAGGGGTCCGTGGCGGACAGCGTTCCGGACGACGCCGCGTAGGTCGAGCTGATCTGAGTCCAGAAGACCGTGAGTTCGGTGTGCCGCACCTTCTGATCTTGTTGGATCGCGGTGGCCGAGACAACGCCGCCGAAGACCACGAAGACCACCGCGAGAATCGCCAGGTACCACACCGTCAGGCGGACGCGCACGCCGCCCAGGAATGACCGCACGCCGCCGAAGGACCGGCGCGTGGCGCGTGGAGGCGTTTGGGGGAGAAGGGCACGGACGAGGCGGCGCATGGAGATCTCCGGTCACGACGGCACGCGCAGCCGATAGCCGACGCCGCGCACCGTCTCCAGCAGCCTGGTCTCGAAGGGATCATCAATGCGGAGGCGGAGCCGCCGCACGTAGACGTCAACCACATTGGATGACGCCTCGAAGTC
>JANWHL010000230.1 GCA_025450405.1 Ktedonobacterales bacterium | reverse complement strand
GCGCAACGCGACTACCTGATACTACGCCTGTTGCCCGGCGACTCTCACACCGGGCCGTTGGGCGGGTATGTGGCCCCCGGCCGTAGTCTGGCCGGCCGGGCGGACGGCGAGGCAGGATCATTCAACAATCGCACTGGGCGAGGGGCCCTGGCGGTTCAAACCGCGGCGGGCGTCCACCGGACGCCCCTACACGGCCTCCGGCCGCGAAGTCCGCCGACGCGGACTGGGTCGAAACGGCAACGTTGAATGACCCTGGACGGCGAGGAAGAACAGCTTGACAGCGCGGCCGTGTCCGGGTAATGTATAACCGTCACTTTATATAGCGTTCGTTTATGTGGCGTTGACTCGTCGGGCGCGACTGGCCCGAGCGGACGAGGCCGTGGATCCCATGAGCGAGTGGCACGATTTGATCGATCTGCGCATCCTGCTGCGGGCGATGGCCCACGAGGACCGCCTGCGCATTCTGCACCAGCTCGCCGGGCGCGGCGAGGTGAATGTCACCGACCTTGTCTCCGCGCTGGTGATCAGCCAGCCGCTGGTCTCGTGGCACCTGCGCGCGCTGCGCCGCGCGAACCTGGTTCGGACCCGCCGCCAGGGGCGCACGGTGTTCTGTTCGCTTGACCTGGAGCGCTTCGCCACCTGCCAGCGCGCCCTGGTGGAGCTCATCGCGCCGTCCGGAGCGGCGCCGGTCGTCTCGTCGGCGGCGGCATCCGCCGCGGATACGGCTCCGGCCAGCGCGCGCGGCCCGCTCCCCGCCGCCGAGCGCGTCACGGACGAGCGGGCCACGGAACGGAAAGGCGCGCCTACTGAGCAGGGCCGGCCCCCACCGCGCACCACCGCGCGCACCGGCCCTCGCGCCCGCGCTGGCCCCGCCACGGACGCCTAGCGCCAACGCTTTCCACCAAACCTCGCATCCCCAACGCGTTCGCGGCCACTCCGAACGGTCGGAGACCGCCAGACAGCCATTCAGGAGGCACATCCCCGTGAGCAAAGACAAAGTACGCGCCGCGATCATCGGCGTGGGCAACTGCGCCTCGTCGCTTGTGCAGGGCGTCACCTATTACCAGGACGCCGCCGAGGACGACTTCATCCCTGGCTTGATGCATGTGAATTTGGGCGGCTACCACGTGCGCGACATCGAGTTCGTCGCCGCCTTCGACGTGGACCAGACCAAGGTGGGCAAAGATCTGAACGAGGCCATCTTCGCCGGCCAGAACAACACCTACAAGTTCGCCGACGTGCCCCGTACGGGAGTGAAGGTCTCGCGCGGCATGACCCACGACGGGTTGGGCAAGTATCTCTCGCAGGTGATCACCAAGGCGCCTGGCCCCACCGCCGACATCGTCAGTATCCTGCGCGACACTGGCGCCGACGTGGTGATCAACTACCTGCCCGTTGGCAGCGAGACGGCCACCAAGTGGTATGTGGAGCAGGTGCTGCGCGCGGGCTGCGCGTTCGTCAACTGCATCCCCGTGTTCATCGGTCGCGAGCCATACTGGCGCGAGCGCTTTGAGGCCGAGGGTCTGCCGGTGATCGGCGACGACATCAAGAGCCAGGTCGGCGCCACCATCGTCCATCGCACGCTGGCGCGCCTCTTCCGCGAGCGCGGGGTGCGCCTGGAGCGCACCAGCCAGCTCAATGTGGGCGGCAACACCGACTTCCTGAATATGCTGGAGCGCGAGCGGCTGGAGTCGAAGAAGATCTCCAAGACCAACGCCGTTACCAGCCAACTCGATTACGACATCGGCGCCGACAACGTGCACATTGGGCCGAGCGACTACGTGGCGTGGCTCTCCGACCGCAAGTGGGCCTACATCCGGCTGGAGGGGCGCACGTTCGGCGATGTGCCGCTGAATGTGGAGCTCAAACTCGAGGTGTGGGACTCGCCCAACTCGGCGGGCGTGGTCATCGACGCCATCCGCTGCGCCAAGCTGGCCCGGAACCACCATGTCTCCGGGGCGCTGCTGGGTCCGTCGGCGTACTTCATGAAGTCGCCCGCGATCCAGTATACTGACGACCAGGCGCGCATGATGGTCGAGGAGTTCATCGCCGAGTACGCGGCCAAGCCCGGCCAGGCCCCGACCACCAAGGCCACCAAGGCCAATGGCCACCACGAGACCGCCGCGGCGGTGGTGCACGATCTGCCCGCCGTGGAGTAGCCCCGACGCTCCGCCGCCTGGTGCCCGATTGCTCAGGGCCGGGCGGCGGGCCGTGGTCGGCGGGCCGGCCGGTGCGCACGCGGCCGGCATGCGGAGGGGGGCGGGAGCCGTGATCTATTGGATGACCCTGGTTGCCGACTGGGTCTGTTCCCGTACGCCCCGCCGCCCGCGCCTATGGGTCTCCGGGGGGGTGGGCGTGCTGGTTTACTGGTTGTGGCCGGCCAAGCGGCATGTCACCGTGGCCAACATGGCCCAGGTGCTCGGCCAGCCGCCCAACCACCCCGAGGTCCGCGCGGTGGCGCGGCGGTCGTGGCGGAATTACGCCCGCTACGTGTCCGATCTCTTCGCGCTGCCGGGCACCACGGCGGAGGAGACGCTAGCGCATTTCGAAGACACCACGCCCGCGCCGGGGTGGGAGGGCCGCTTCGATCGCGCGCACGCGAGCGGCCGCGGGGTGTTGATCGCCACGGCGCATTTTGGGAGCTGGGATGCCGCCGCAGTGCTGCTGGCGTCGCGCGCGCCGCTCAATGTCATCGCCGAGACCTTTCCCGATCCGCGGCTGAACGAGCTGATGGTGCGCCAGCGCCGCGCGCTGGGCATGGAGATCATCCCGCTGGAGCGCGCGCCGCGCCAGATGTTGCGCATCCTGCAGGCCGGTGGGGTCGTCGCCACACCGGTGGACAGGCCGCTGCCCGCGGGGGAGGGGATGGCGGTCACGTATTTCGGCCGTCGCTGCTACGTGCCGGGCGGGTTCGCGCAGATGGCGGTGCGCACGGGCGCCACCATCCTAGTGGGGTTCACGTGGCACCGCGAGGGATACGACGACACGCTCTATGGCTTCGTCTCCGAGCCGATTGTGCCGGAGCCCAGCGGGGATCGCGGCGCGGACGCCGTGGCCCTGACGCAGCGTATCTACGATGTGATCGAGGAGGTGGTGCGCGCGCGCCCGGCGCTCTGGTACATGTTCCGGCCGTTCTGGCCGGCCGCGGAGGACGCGACGGGGAAGGATGCGACCTGGTCACCGGCCGCCGACCAGCGGACCGCGGCAGCGGCGGACGCGAGCCCAACGGCTGTGGCCGCGTCGGCGCCTCAGGGTGCGCACGTTGCGGATGCGCGCACAGCGGATGCGGAGGGCCGCGCCGATGGCTAGCGAGTCGGGTGGGTTCAAGTACTGGGCGTATCGCAGCGCCGCGGTGCTGGTGCCGTGGGTGCCGCTGGTGGTGGCGCGTCCGGCCGCCCGGCTGGTGGGGCTGGGGCTGTGGGCGGCGATGCCCAAGGTGCGGCGGCGGGCGGACGCGAATCTGCGTCACGTGCCGGCGCTGGCGGCGGACTCGACGCGCCGTGGTCGCGCCGTCCGCGCGGTCTTCGGGAATCTGGCGCTCAACTACGTGGATCTCTTCCGGGCGCATCATTTGACGGTCATGGGCGCGGTGGAAGGCTGGGAGCTGGAGGGCCAGGAGATCTTCGACGCGGCGGTGGCCGCGGGGCGCGGGGTGGTTTTGCTGACGGCGCACCAGGGCAACTTCGATCAGGCGGCGGCGCGTCTCGGCGCGATGGGGGCGCCGATCATCCTGCCGGTGGAGCGGCTCAAGCCGGCGCGTCTCTTCCAGCTGGTCTGCGATCTGCGCACGCATCATGGTGTGCGGCCAGTGGCCGCCGACAGCCCGGAGGCGCTACGCGCGCTGCTCACCGGCCTCCGGCGCGGCGAGGTGGTGCTGTTAGCGGTCGATCGGGATGTGCTGGGGACGGGCGTGGTGGTGCCGCTCTTTGGGGCCCCGGCGCGGCTGCCCACAGGGCCAATCCTGCTGGCCCGCCGTTCCGGCGCGCCGGTAATTGGCGCGTTCAGCTGGCGGGACGAGCGTGGGCGTCCGCGTGGGCGCTTTGTCCCCGTCGATCTGGATGAGGTCGGCGCGACGCCGGGCGTGGCTGACCCCGTGCCCGCCGTGGCCGCGCCCACGGTGGCCGTAGCGCCAGGGGCTGGGGCGTCGCTGGCCGGTGAGGCGGAACGGGGTGAGGCGGAACGGGGTGAGGCGGAACGCGGGGCCGGGGCTGCCGTGACGGCGGACCGGAACGGCACGTCGCGGCCGCGCGGCCGCGACGCCATGGCACGGGCGCTGGTGCCGGTCGCGCGACTGCTGGAGGATCGGATCGCCGCGCACCCGGAGCAGTGGGTGGCGGCGCTGACGACGATCTGGCTGGAGCCCGACCACGAGCCGGATCGTGAGCCGGAGCGCGGCGCGGATGAGGCGCCAACTGAGGGGAGGGATGCACCGTAGGACTTTTGGCGGCGCGGCGCCATCGCTGAGCGCCGGGGGTGCGGACGTGACGCGCGCGCCTGGCGGGCACGGGGCCCCGCCGCCCTGCGGCCGCTGACAGGGCGCGGGTCGCGGCGTACAAGGCGTACAAGGCGTACAATGCGGGTGGAGGCGAGGGGCCAATCCCTGAGGCGCGAGGATGTGCCGAGGGGAGATGGGTCACGCATCCGGAGGTTTGGGGCGGCTCTGGTCGCATCCATGCCGGCGAAACTCTGAGAGGACAAAGGACACATCATGCCAACGACGCAACACGGCGATGTCGGGGACGGTCATCTTTTCTATGAGCACGCGCTATCTCCACATCCCCACACGCCGCTCGCGGCCCACCGGCGCACTGGTCTGGCGGACGTGCACATGCATACGACGGCGAGCGATGGCACGGGCACCCCGGCCGAAGTGCTGGCCTTCGCGCGCGACCATACCAATCTGGATGTCATCGCCATTACCGATCACGATACGCTCGACGGCGCCCTGCGCGCGCGCGATCTGCTGGCGGCGAGCGGCCCGGAGCGCTTCGAGCTCATCATCGGCGAGGAGGTCAGCACTCGCGAGGGCCATCTGCTCGCCCTCTTCATCGAGCGCCGCATTCCGCCTGGACTCAGCATCGAGCGCAGTATCGAATTGATTCACGAACAGGGCGGGCTGGCGGTCGTCGCCCATCCCTTCAATCGGGTCTTTCGCCACAGTGTGCAGCGGGCGGTGATGAATCGCCTGCTCCGGCAGCCGGGCCTGCATCCGGACGGCATCGAGACGCTCAATGGCAGCTTCGCGGGCATCGGGTCTTCGCGGGTGGCCATGACCGCCGCGCGGCGCGTATATCGCTGGGCCGAGACGGGCGGCAGCGATGCGCACACGCCCACCGCCATCGGCTGCGCCAGCACGCGCTTCGTGGGGCGGACCGTGGACGATCTGCGGGCGTCACTGCTGGCGCGCACTACCGCGCCGGTAGGCGGCTTCTGGCACGCGGCCGAGTACATGGCGCTGGCGCGCTCGCGGATCGCGTCTGGCGGCGTGGCGGCCAGCCGGGTGGCGGCGCCGCGCGTGCGGGTGCGTGGGCAAGCGCTGCGCGCGCGACTCAGCGCGCGGGTTGGAGGCCGGCTGGGGTGACCTGGACGCGGCTGGCATCGCCCCGCGGTGCGACCGCCGCCATCTGGACCGCGTATCAGATCTTCTGCTATGCTCGCAGGGGACCTGAGGGCGCGGCGGGCGAGGACGTGTCCGGCCTCTACAATCCGGCAACTATGGGCTGGCGCGACAAATCCGTTGCCTCGGTCGTCACCGCCGGCTCCGTGTTGGCGCCGGATGTGCATGAAGGTGGGCATGTTGGCGAGCCTGACGGCGAGGCGGATGGCGAGTCTGACGGCAAACTGGATGGGTGGGGCGTGCGGGTGGAGCATAGGAACGGAGGGTGTGCGATGACGAGGGGCTGGGCGCTGACCGCGAGCGTGAATCTGGCGCGCGCGTCGTGAAGATTGGCATCGTTTCCCCGTACGACTGGAGTTATCCGGGCGGGGTCAAGAGCCACATCACCCATCTCGCCGCCGAGCTGCGCGCGCGCGGGAACGGGGTGCGCATCCTCACGCCCGCCACGGGCCCGCGTGCCCGCCAGGTGGAGTACGGCATTTACAAGCTTGGGTGGGCTGCCCCCTTGCGGGTCAATGGCTCCGTCGCGCGGGTCGCCGTCGCGCCGGACCTCAATGGCCACATCCGCGGCCTGCTGGAGCGCGAGCGCTTCGACATCCTCCATCTGCACGAGCCTCTGGCTTCCGTCCAGTCCCTCTCGATTCTGCACCACGCGGCCCTGGCCGGGGCGGTTCCCGTGGGCACCTTCCACGCGGCGGTGCGGCGGGGCCGCACATCCACCGCCCCAGAGTGGGCATATGCGTCCGCGCGTCCGTTCCTGCGCTCGTACGTCCGCCGGCTGCAAGGGCGGATCGCCGTCTCCGAGGCGGCTCTCGATCTGGTGGCGCGGTTCTTCCCTGGCGATTACCGGATCATCCCCAACGGCATCGACGTGGGGCGCTTTGCCAAGGCGGAGCCACTGCCGGAGTTCCGCGACGACAAGGTGAACATCCTCTTCGTCGGGCGCATCGAAAAGCGGAAGGGGCTGAAACACCTGCTGCGTGCGCTGCCGCTGGTGCGCGAGCATGTGCCCAACGCGCGGCTGATCGTCGTCGGCGAGGGCGAGCTCCGGCCGGGCTTCCAGCGGTTAGTGGAGCGCAAGGGCTGGCCCGATGTGGTCTTCGCGGGCCGGGTGGCCGATGAGGACCTGCCGGCGTATTTCGCCAGCGCGGATGTCTTTTGCGCGCCCAGCATCGGCGCCGAGAGCCAGGGGATCGTGCTGTTGGAGGCGCTGGCGGCGGGGGTGCCGACGATCGCCTCCGACATTCCGGGTTATCGCACCGTCATCCGCCACGATGTTGATGGGCTGCTGGTCCCACCTGGCGATTACGAGCAACTGGCCTGGGCGCTGTGCTACCTGCTGATGCGGCCGCCGGAGCGCGCGCGGCTGGGGACCCAGGGGCGGGCGCGCGCCGAATTGTATACCTGGCAGCGGGTGACCACGCGTATCGAGGCGTACTATGCCGAACTATTGGCTCTGCGCGCCGCGGTGCCGCGCCCGGCGCACGATGTCTGGCCGCTCCCGCGGGCGCGCGCCGCGACCGAATCGCTCACCAGCGGTCTGGCTGGTGACGACGTGGGCGTCTGACTCCGGCGCGGGCGTCCGGGGCGCGTGGGTCCGGGGCGCGAGGCGACGCCTGGGCCGCGCCAGCGGGGGGACAGCGGGAGCCGGTGGGAGGGCGCTAGGGGCGTATGGTAAAATGGACGTAACGCGGAACTGAGGAAGGCCCATGTTTGGGACACGCATCCAGCGGCAGGCGCGCCGCATCGCGGAGATGGTCGTCCGCCCGTTGGCGGCCCTCGGCCTGACCCCGAACGTGGCCACCATCCTTGGCCTGCTGCTCAGTGCCGTGACGGCGGCCGTTCTGGCGGCCGGGAACCTGCGCCTTGGCGGCGCCCTGGTCCTCTTTGCCGGCATCTTCGACATGGTCGATGGTGCGCTGGCCCGCGTGCGGGACCAGAAGACGGCGTTTGGCGCGTTCCTGGACTCCACGCTCGATCGCTACTCCGAAGGCCTGGTGTTGCTCGGGATCCTGCTCTACGCGCTGGGGCAAACTCCTTCGCCAGCGCGCACGTGGTTGGTCGCCCTGACCTATGTGGCGGGTCTGAGCTCGCTCATGGTGAGCTATACCAAGGCGCGGGCGGAGAGCATGGGCGTTGAGGTCAAGATTGGGCTCGTGGCGCGTCCGGAGCGGGTGTTGCTGCTTGGCGTGGGATTGATCCTTGGCGGGTCCGACTGGCTCCTCTGGATCATCGCGGTGCTGGCGGCGAGCACCACCTTTACGGCGGTCCAGCGCATCGCGCATGTGTGGGGGCAATTGCGGCGCGCGTCGAAGGCGGTGGCGGGCGCGGATGTGTCGGCGGATGGCCACTCGGGCCTCCACCTGGCGATCCAGAGCCGGCGCGCGTGGTTCGCGCCGCGGGTCCGGGGCGCAAGCACGCTCGATGCCGTCGAGGAGTCTCCACCGAACGCCTGACCCTGGCCGCCAGCCGCGCGAGCACTCCGCACTCTGACAGAATATTTGAAGACCATCACCCGCCAAGCCAACGTTGGCCGGGAGACCACACCACGAAGCGCGTCGACGCCCGGTGTCGCGCGATATCGCCGAGACCAGGAAGCGCCCCCGCCGAGAGACGGCTGGGATGCCGGGAGGGAAACAGCGGCCCACGGGATGTGGCCGGACGATCGGGTTGCGCGCCGCGCGCGAGCGCGGACGTTATCCGTCCCAATAGGGATAACTCCACTCAGGATCACCCTGTTCGGGATTACCCCGTGCAGGATTACCCTGTGCAGGATTACCCCGACAGGGATGACGAGCGCGCCCGCGCAGCGTTCCGCCACCTCCAGGTACGCCCGTTTCCGCGCTCAGGCCGCTCGGGAGAGATAGGAAAACGATGGACCAACGATCACAAGATGCCAAGACATCCGCCGGAGCCACGGGCCCGGCCGCCCCGACCAGCGAACCCGGCACGGGGACACCAGCGCGCCGCCACCGGCGCCGCCCCGCCCACGTCGCCAACGCCAGCGCGGCCACACCCAGCGCGGGGACCAATACCCCCACGACCAGCGCGGCCGCCGCGATTGAGGCGCCCGAAGCCGCCGCGTCCGCACCCACCGAGCCGGCCACTCCAGCAGCGACCGCCGCGCGCGGTACGCGCCGCCGCTCACGGGCGAGCACACCGCGCCTGATCACGCCGCCGCGCGCCGATTCCGCCGAGACGCCGGCCAGCGAGGCGGCCCGGCCAGGGGGCGGCCCGGAGGAGATGGCTTCAGCGGTGACGGACGCGCGCAGCCTGACCGAAGGCGATGAGCGCGCGGCGCCCGGTGAGCCGGGGGTCGGGGTGGGGGGCGAGACAGCCCCAGCGCATGCCGCCGCTCGCGCGGCGGTCGAGGTTGCGCCAGAGGTCGCCATGCCAGCGGCCACGGACGTAGCCACACCCACGCCCGTGCGCCGCTATCGCTTTGACCGGCCGGCGGCACACCCGGCGGTCGCCCCACGCGTCCCCGCGCGTCAGGACCGGCTCGGTGTCGTGACCCCCGCGCCGCTGCCGACCAACGGCGCGGCCGAGCGGACGCTGGCGACGGCGACACGGCCGCTGGCTGAGGCGGACGGCGCGGGCGCGGCGCGCGAGACGGCGGCGACCCCGACCGAGCCTGAGATCGTGACCGCGACCAAGGACGTGGTCGACAAGCCGGCAGATCCGGGCATCCATGGCGTGGACATGCCGACCGCGCGTGCGGACGTGTCCACACAGGCGGCGACACCCGCGCCGACCGAGGCCGGTGACGCGCAGGATCATGCCCAGGAGCATGCCGAGGCGGACTACACCGCGGGCGACCACGAGGCCACGGATGGGGAGGATCTGAGCGAGGTGACGTCCACCGGCCGCCGTCGTCGTCGGCGGCGGCGCGGGAATGGGACAGGTGGTGCCATTCGCCATCTCGAAGCCATCCTGCCCGCCGAGCACGAGGATCTCGAACAAGAGCCGATTCGCGATGGCGGCCGCGGCGGCGAGGCGGCGGCTTTGGAGACGTCCGACACGGACGAGCCCGGTCTCATGGAGCCCTTTGGGCAGGCGAATCCCGGCCACACGAGCCCCGGCCATGCGAGTCCACGGGCGAGGACCCCGGCGCACCCGAGTCCACGGGCGGGGACTCTGGCCCATACGACCCCGGCCCAAGCGACCCCGGCGCACGAGACGCCAGAGCAGCCATATGAACTCTATGGCCCGTACCAGCCGGAACCGTGGAACATCGCCAACTCGTACCAGCAAATCGGACAGGATCAGAGCCCCTTTGGCGCGCCTGATCCCAGCCCCGCCCGCGGCTTTGGCCCGCAGCCACGCGGCACCGCCGGCCCCGCGCCCGAGCGGCCCGAAAGGGTGGGGCGTGGCGGGCGCGGTGAGCGCGCGACGGATGCGCCGCCGATGTCGTCCAACCAGCTCGGAGCGACGGTGACGCACGCGATCCAGCAGCAGACAGACCGGCTGCTGACCGAGTTGCGACACACGCAAGCGCCTCCCAGCATGACGGTGATGTTCCCGCCGCTGCCGTCCACCGAGCGGGTGGGGGTGTTCGTGGATGTGGCCAATCTGCTGTACTCGTCGCGCAGTTTGCGCATCGGGCTGGATTTTGGCCGCCTCCTCGAGTTTTTGCGCGGCAACCGCCGCCTGATCCGTGCCCATGCGTACGCGCCGACCAATCCAGAGCCGCGCGCCGAGCAGCAGTTCCTCACGGTGGTCAAGGGCGTTGGCTATCGCATCACTACCAAGAACTACAAGACGTTCAGCAGCGGGGCCAAGAAGGCCGATCTCGACCTGGACCTCTGCATGGACATCGTGCGGCTGGTCGAGGCGCGCGCGCTCGATACCGTCGTGCTGGTTAGCGGCGACAGCGACTTCCTGCCGCTCCTGGAGTACTGCTCCGACCATGGGGTACGTGTGGAGGTGGCGGCGTTCGACGACGCGGCCGCGGCCATCCTGCGCCAGAGCTGCGATCTCTTTATCAATCTCTCGATGGTCGAGGACATTCGGGCTTGAGTGGCTGGCGGATGTGGGGTGAGATGTGGGGTAGTTGCCAGGTGCCCATGAGTCACGTATACTAACGCGGACGACCTGAGCGGTACACGCGCATGTCGCGTATTGCCGGTCGGTGGCGAGGTCCGTTTGGACGCGCCGTGAGCCATGTTCGGCCGAGTCAGGTTCGGCTGGGACATGTTTCGGCAAGGCGCGCGTGTCGCCCTGGCGGTGGTGCACGCGGCGGCGTGGATGCGGGGTACGGGAGGCGAGCAACATGCGGAGTGGAGGCTACGGGCCGGGTCCATCCCGTGGAAGCGGGCCGCGCGGCGGCAGCGCCTGGGATCAGGATGCGCACCCGCCAAGTCGACGCGGACCGCCCCCCGCCCGTGATCCCGACGCACGCGATCGTCGTGATGGCCGCGATGGCCGTGACCCCCGCGACGGGCGCGACGGGCGGGGCGCACGTGATGGGCGTGATCCGCGTGATCCGCGTGGCCGCGATCCGCGGGACCACGGTTGGGACCGCGATGGTGGGCAGCGCTCGCGGTCGGGCCGCGAGGGCGACCGGGATCCGGGGCGCTCGTCGCATCGCCATGATCCCGACGACTATGGCCGGGGTCGCTCAAGTGGGCGGGGCGAGCGAGATCATGACGCGGATCGCTCGGGGTCGCGGTATCGGCGCGACGACTCTCCCGGGCGCGGATCGCGCGGAGGCCGGCCGGGATTCGACGATGAGCGCGGCGGTCGCCGGGGCGGTTATGATGACGCGATGCGCGGCCGCCGGCCAGCGGGCCGCTCGGGGATGTGGTCGGGTGAGGACGACGCGCTGCCACGTGGCCGGCGAGGCATGGGCAACGACCCACGAATGGGGCGGCCGGGGGCATCCATGCATCGCGGGCAGGGCGCGGGACGACCCGGCGCGCGCGGGCGGCGAGAGGAGCCCGCTTCGTCTGGCAAAGGCGTGGCCATCGCGTTCGGGATGATCATCGGCGGGCTTGTGCTCGGGGGCGGGCTCGGCTTTGGGTACTGGCGGTTGTCCGCTCCCCAGGCGTCCGCGTCCTCGCAGAACCCACCAGGATCCACCACGCCGGCCACGACGCCGGCCAGCACCACGCCGGCCACCAAGACGCCAGCCAGCAAGACGCCGGGAGCGTCCGGCACGCCGAGTGGGTCGGTGCCGGCGCCCACCGTGGTGATAGCGGTGCGCTGGCCGGAGATCTCGTAGCACGGCATATGGCTGGCGGCATGCCATCACCGCGAGGAAACCGATCATGCCTGACGAGACGACCCCCAGCGCCATCGAAGCGCGCATCCGCGCGGATCTGACCGCCGCCCAGCGGGCGCGCGAGCAACTGCGAATCGATGCGCTGCGGATGGCGCTGGGGGTGTTCCACAACGAGGAAGTGGACCGCCGGCACCCCGGCCACAAAGAGCATGGACGACCGCTCAATGAGGATGACCGTGTCGCGCTCCTTCAGCGCCAGATCAACCAGCGGCGCGAGGCGGCGGAGCTCTATCGCAAGGGCGGGCGGATCGACCTGGCCGAGAAGGAAGACCAGGAGCGGGCCATCCTGGAGGCCTATCTGCCGGCGAAGATGACCGATGCCGAGGTGCGCGAGGTGGTGGCCGGGCTCATCGCCGCACACGGCAAGGACTTCCGCACGATCATGCCGCTGGCTTCGCGCGCCACCAAGGGCCGCGCCGACGGCCGGCGTGTGCAGGAGATCGTGCGTGAGCTAATCGGGTAGCGTACGCTCAGCGACTCGCGTACGCTCAGCGACTCGCGCGTGCGCGGATCGCATCGTAGAGCTGCGCCGCGGTCCGGCCGGACCGGCGACCGCGCGCGCCCTCCAGGTCCGCCAGGAAGTCATCCTCGAAGTCGCCGAAGCCAGGGGTGGCGCGCTCGGTCAGCCGGATCGCCATCGCGGCGTAGGCCAGATTGTTGCGCGGCTCGATGCGGTCCAGGTCCTCGAAGAAGAAACCGCAACTGGTGTACATCAGCTGGCGGTAGTATTGCGCATCG
Source organism: Ktedonobacterales bacterium (assembly GCA_025450405.1). Taxonomy (GTDB): domain Bacteria; phylum Chloroflexota; class Ktedonobacteria; order Ktedonobacterales; family JADMIN01; genus JANWHL01. The sequence continues at coordinate 4,320 of JANWHL010000230.1, read as the reverse complement.
AGCAGATCGCGCGCGCGCTCGGCCGCCCGAGCGCGATGGAGCGGTGCGAGCGCGTCCACCTCGTCGGAAGCCCAGGTGGCAAAGAACGTCTCCCAGGACTGCTCGCCCAGGCGGACGAGGATCGAGGCGTCGCGCGCGTCCCAGGGATCGCGGAGCAGCGCCCCGCCGAAGCGCGCATAGGCGTGGTCCAGCCGGTCCGCCAGGCGATCCAGCGCCGTGCGCAGAGGAAGCTTCCAGAAGCCGTCGCCCCCACCGGCGGCGTCGCGGACGCAATCGCAATCGTCCATCCAGCGCACCAGGCCGTGGCGGCAGCTCCAAGAGGTGCGCGAGCGGATGCGCATGGGCTCGACGGCGGGGTGATCCAGCAGCCACCGCTCGGGCCAGGTGACGGAAAAGCCGGCCGCCGGTGCCGCTTCGCCGAGCAGGGTGGCCAGCCAGCGCTCGCGTCCGGGCCGATGGTGGCCGTAGAACTCGCCATCACTGGCCGCGAGCAGGAGCTGATCGCCGCGTGGACCCCACCACCAGTTGTCCAGGCGCATGGGGAGCGCGTAACGCGCGAAGGCCCGCGGATCGTCGGTCAGCGGGCCGGCGCCATGGGCCGCGCCCGCGAGATTGGCGTCGTAGAAGAACACGCTGATCGCGCGCCCCTCGGGCAGCGCCACCTGGTAGGGGCGTGTGGTGTCCACGCCTGACGCGTGGGCGGGGTCGGCGCCCTCCGCCTGCCAGGGCGCCAGGATGACGAACGCGATGCCCTGGCGCGCCACCACCTCCAGCGTCCCGAGGTCCACGGCGGTCTCGGCCAGCCACATGCCGCGTGGCGCGCGGCCGAAGCGGTGGCGGAAGTCGGCGATGCCCCAGGCTACCTGGGTCCGCTGGTCGCGCGGTGAGGCGAGGGGAAGGATCGTATGATTGTACGCCTGGGCCATAGCGTTGCCCGCGCCGTCGCGCTCGACACGCTGGCGGTCGGCCGCCAGGAACGCGGCGTAGACATCGGGCGCGGCGTGTTCCAGCCAGCCGGCGAGCGTGGGGCCGAGGTCAAAGCTCAGGCGCTCCAGGTTGCCCAGCTCGGCGTTCGGGCGATAGCACTCGGCGGTGATCTTGGCGTTGAAGTCGTGGTAGGGGCCGGCCCCGTACTCTTCGGGAATCTCCCCCGTGAAGGGGTCCTCGCGCGGCGGTTGGTAGAAATGGGCGTGGACACAGAGCGCGTTGGTGGATGCCGGCGAGGGTACGGATGGCATGGCTCACTCCCAAACGAAATGGGAGGTCTCTGGCCGGCCAGCCGGAGACTTCCCACCGTCAACTGACGCCCCAACGGGATTGATCCCGAGATGATCGATCACGTCGGGAAGCGCCCGCCGTGCCAGATCGGGTCAGTTTCCGTTGGCGGTCTCGCACGCTCCGGCGATGACACCACACCCGGTCGTCTTCGCGTGGAGCCGACTGTTTGCGGTGGACTCGGCCGGTGCCGCGGCCGCGCCGCTTGCCCGCGCATACTATACCGCACACGGGAGGAGCGCTATGATCGCCAGCGAACATTCTCCCAGCATCGCGGCCATTGACATTGGCAGCAACACCATTCACCTTGTCGTGGCCCGGCCGGTCGCGGAGCCGTACGATCTGGAGCCATTGGCGGACGAGACGGAGATGGTGCGGCTGGGCGCGGACGTGGCGCTCGGGGGCATGATCGGTCCCGAGCGGGCGGCGCGCGCGGTGGAGGTGGTGCGCGGGCAGGTGGCGCGTGCTCGAAGTCTGGGCGCCAATCCCATCCTCGGGATTGCCACCGAAGGGGTGCGCGCCGCCCGCAATGGCGTGGATTTGCTGGACCGCATCCGCGCGGAGGCCGGTCTGTCGGTGGTGCTGGTCACCGGCGAGCAGGAGGCGGCGCTGACTTATTGGGGCGCCACCAGTGGCCGTGTGGTCAGTGGTCGTGCGGCGGTGGTCGATCTGGGCGGCGGCAGCACGGAGATCGTCGTGGGCGAAGGCGAGCGGGTCGTGTGGCGTGTGTCGCTGCCGTTCGGCTCGGGCAGCATCCACGACCGGCTGGCTCCCGCGGACCCCGCCGACCCGACCGAGCTGGCGGCGGCGGCGCGGATGGTGGAGGGCGCGCTGGCGGGGCTGGCGATTCCGCTGCCGGTGGCGGAGGTGGCGGTGTGTGGGGGCGCCGCGACCACGCTGGCGGCGCTGGCGCGCCGGGCGGGCCTGGCCGGGGACGACCGCGCGACCGAGCCCGAAGAACCGGGCGCGCCGCCTGGCCTGACCCCGTCGCACTGCGAGGCGCTGATCGGGCTGCTGCGGACCCTGCCCGCGGCGGAGATCGCCCGCCGCTATGGGGTGGATGAAGGGCGCGCGCGGCTGCTGGCCTCGGGCGCGGTGGTGATCGCGGCAGCGGCGCGTCGGCTGGGGGTCGCGCGGGTGCGGGTAAGCCGGCGGGGGATCCGTGAAGGGGCGATCCTGGCCTTTCTGCGCCACGGAGACGGCTGGCTGGAGGCGGCGGCGCGCGGATGAGTGGGGCCACGGTCGGGCGCCGATGGCACGTTCGCATCGCGCGCCATGTCGCCGTGGATGCCCACCGGCGCCAGCGCGGCACCATCACGTGGGACGCGCTGCCGGAGGCGCTGCATCCGGTGGCGGGTGCCGACCCCGACGCCGACCTGATTCAGCGGGAGCGGCTGGCGCGGCTGCGCGACCTGCTCGCCGCGCTCGATCCCGAGAAGCGCGAGCTGCTGGCGCTGCGATTCGCCGGGCATCTCAGCTCGACGGAGATCGCGACGGTGGTTGGCAAGCGCCCGGACGCTGTCAAGAAGCAGCTCACGCGCATCCTCCAAGCCTTGAAGGAGCGATACCATCATGGAGCGTGATTCCGCGGTAGATGACCGCTACACCGATCTGCTGGACGAGCGCGCCGATCCCGACCTGGCGAGGCTGGTTGGCGACCTCGGTGCTCTCTATGGCGCGCCGGAGCCGCCAGCGCGCATCGCCGGGCTCACGGGGGCCGAGGCGATCGCGACCCGGGCCGCGCTGGCCGCCGGCGCGGGCGAACGGGCACGCTCTCCCATCCCGCTCCGCGCGCCGTGGCGCGTGGGGGCCATCCCCCGGCGCGTGGCGGTGGCCGCCGCCGCGGTGTTGGTGGCGGTGGCACTGCTCGCCGGCGGGGTCTACGCTGTGGAGCCGCTGCTGAACAGCCTCTTCCACTGGGAGCCGGGAGCGGGGCATGTCTTTGACAGCCATCTGCTCCAGCCGGTTCACGAGTCGCGCCAGGTCGGCGACTTCACTGTGACGATCCAGGACGTGTACGCCGACGCGAACCGGGTGATCATCGGCGACACGGTGGCCGTGCCGGCCGGCCATGGCTACAACGGCTTCGAGTTCATCAACCCGGTGCTCACCGACCAGTTCGGCACGGTGCTGACCACGCGGGGCGGCTATGGCAGCGGCGTGCGCGGCACGGCGGGCGCGGACCTGGTCTGGTATGATGCCGGGCCTATTACCCAGCATCCTGCCACCCTGCGGCTGCACTTGAGCGCGGATGGCATCGGCGGCGAGGTGCATGCGGGCTCGCCGGATGTTGCCAGCTTTCAGGCGCTGGGGCCATTGGCCTTCGACTTCACCGTGCCGTTCAATGCTGGTCGTGTGGCCGAGCTCCACCAGAGCCAGACCGTTGGTGGCGCGACCGTCACCCTGGAGCGGGTGGTGGTGACGCCGAGCGAGACGCGCGTCTATCTCAGCGGTGTCGGACCTGGCAGCATCGCGACGCTCGCGGTGAATGGCTGGAGCTCTGACCCGAACCAGGGGAACGCCCTGGGGCCGTCCTCTGGATGGGTCACAGACGACGGGCTGACGACCATGAGTTACGAGGACGCGCTCGCGAGTGAGCACGGCCAGTGGACGCTGACGGTCTCTGTGACCAACGCGGTTGGGGCGGCAGTGCCAACGCCGTTCGTGCCGGGTGGGACGTCTCAGAAAGCGGTCTGGGCAACCAGTGGCGGCCCGTGGGCCTTCCACTTCAACGTGCCGTAGGCGTGGGAAGACCTGAGCAGGCATCCATGGATAGCCGGCGGGAGGGATCCCACCGCCCGGTTGCCGTGTGGGTCCTCACCCCCCAACCCCCTCGCCCCGCGGGGCGAGGGGGAGCCAGAGGCGGAGCAGGCGCGGCGGGCCGCGAGGGCGAGGGGGAGCCAGAGGGGGGAGCCAGAGGGGGGAGCGCGACGGCGCGAAGGGGAGCAGTGCCCGCATCGTTCGAGGCGACGTGGATGAAGAATTCGGGCCACCTGGGCGCACGGACCGTACGAGCGGGCCGGATCGTGGTCCCTGGTTGCGTTC
>JANWHL010000229.1 GCA_025450405.1 Ktedonobacterales bacterium | reverse complement strand
GGTGTGGGGAGTCCGGCGGGCGCGATGTGTGGCCAATGGCGGGCGGGGTGGTGGGGCGGGCATGCGGAATGGACGTTCCGTGTGTCATCCTGAGCTGGTGGCGGAGTGTCGGCCAGCGAGCGACGGGGGGCGGAGGGCCCGAGGAGGCTCGGCCCGAGAGCGAGGTTGGGGAGAATACTGAGCCGGGGGTGGGTGGAGAATGCGGTTGGTGGCCGAGGCCGGCGAGGGGATGGCGCGGCGGTGGTTATGAGCCGGCGAGCGGGCCGGGCGGTCGGGGCCGGCGGATCGACGGGCATGAGGTCCGTCTCCACCACGGCGGACGGAGTGGCCGCGAGCGTCGCATGAACCCGCGGCGTGTTTGGGGGTCCGTTTCCCATGTCACGGCTGGTGGTGTACGATAGGGAAGGCCGTGGGGAGGGACACGGAGACGGTCTTGCTCGCGATGACACGTCCGCGCGCGACGTTGACGGACATCCACTGGTCTCCTAAAGGAGGGCGCAGTATGACGACGGCACGCGAGGCGCCCATCCTCGTGCGTCCCGGTGCTGAGGCCGAGCGCGCCCGGGCGCGGGTGCTCGTCGCGCCATCCACGGCGCGCGGCCGCACCAGCCTGGCGATGCTCCATGAAGGTCGTGGGCTGTTCTGGGTGGCCGTGTGCCATGACGCGGACGCCGACACCGTACCTGGCCCGGCTGGCCCGGACGCCAGCGATGCCGCGGGGCCAATTGGGGATGATGCGGCCGACGCCGGCTGCGCGGAGCGGCTGGTGGGTATCCTCCTCGCCGACCTCCAGCCCGATCCGGAGACCGGCGAGCCTGTGGGATATATCCAGGAGCTGCTGGTCCATCCCGCGTATCGCCGCCGCGGCGTCGCGATGCATCTGCTCGACGCGGCCGAGCGCCATTTCCTCGGCGACCAGCGGTGCGCTGGAATGATGCTGATCACCACGCCCGAGAACGACGCTGCCCTGCGCCTCTATCGCAGTCGCGGCTATGGCGTCGACCAGGTGCGGTTGCGCAAGCCGCGCCCGGATGACCATGGATGACAAGGTCCCCCTCCCCCGGCCCCCAGTGGGGGACCCCGGCCCCTCTCCCGTCGCAACGGGGGGGAGTCAGAGGTTCACCCCCGGCCGCCCGGGGGTCCTCACCCCCCGGCCCCCTCTCCATTGCGATGGCGAGGGAGAGGCGGAGGGGAAGGCCGCGGTGGCGAGGGGGAGACGCGACGACACAGCTGGCCGCGACTCGGCTCAATACTTCGAGTTAGACGGATTCGGCTGAATACTTCGGGTTTGACGGATGAGGATGGGGACAGAGGAGTAAGGAGAGCTGAGTGACGTCGATATCGTTTGACCGCGCCGCCGATATTTATGACGCCACGCGCGGCTACACGCCCGCGGTCGCCGATGCCATTGGCGCGGCGGTCTTCGCTGCCGCGGGAGACCGCCCCGGCACGCGCATGCTCGAGATTGGCATCGGGACTGGCCGTATCGCACTGCCCATTCTCGCCCGCGGCGCCGACGTGGTGGGCGTTGACGTCTCTCCGCGGATGCTCGAACGCCTCGCCGCCAATTTCGCGGAACGGCGCACGGCCGAGCCCGACCGTCCGTGGGGCCAACTCGACGCGCGGCTCGGCGACATCACGGCCCTGCCGTTTCCAGACGCGAGTTTTGACGCCGCCATCGTCGTCCACGTCCTGCATCTGGTCTCGGAGTGGCGCACCGCTCTGGACGAGGTTTTGCGCGTCATCCGGCCAGGCGGCGTATTCCTCATTGGGAATGACCGGGCTCCCGGCACGGTCTACTCGCGGCTACGCGGCAAGTGGAACACCATCGTCCAGGAGCTGGGGGCGGACCTGACGCCACCTGGCGCCGCGGGCTACGAGCCCGTGCTGGACGAGCTGCGTGCCCGCGGTCTCACCGGGGAGGCAACCACACCCGTGACCTGGACCGAACGCCATCGGCCACGCCAGATCATTGACGACATCGCCCGTCGCACATGGTCCGGCACTTGGTCGGTCCCCGACGACATCCTCGCCATGTCGATCACCCGGCTGGAGGCCTGGGCAGAGCGCGAACTCGGGCCCGACTTCGAGACGCCGATCGACGAGCGTGCCGAATTCATGCTGGCGCGCTTCCAACTGCCCACATGACGTCAGGGACCCCCACTCCGGAGCTGACCATCGTGACCGATTCCGCCATCCCGCCAGATGTTGCCGCGACGGCCGAGGAGCTGGCGGACCCCGAGAAGGTCTACCGACTGCGCCGGTTGCGCTTCGGGGCCGAGCGCGACCGCTATGGTCGCCTCAGCGACCGCAATGGCAACCTGAACGTGGCGCTTGCGGTGGCGGCGCTGGCGTGTGTTGGGCTTGGCATCTGGCGCGCCCCCGGGTTCTACTGGCTCGCCGGGGTCTTCGCCATGGGGTTCGTCGCGGCCTACATCGTGCTGGGACGGGTGAATGCCCTCCAGCGAAGCTATGCCGAGCGCTGGACGATGTGCAATGAAGGGCTGGCGCGCCGACGCCGCGACTGGGCCGCGCTGCCGCTCCCACCCGCCGCGGACGCTGGTGCCGCCGCGCCGCTCGCGGGCGATCTCGACCTTCTTGGCCGTGCCTCGCTGGAGCACCTGCTGAACACGCCGGGCACGCCCATGGGCCGCGAGACGTTGCGCGGGTGGATCCTGGGGGCCGCGCCGCCGGACGTGATTCGCCGCCGCCAGCGCGCCGTGGCCGAGCTCGCGCCGCTGCTGAACTTTCGCGAGGAGTTGGCCGTCCGTGGGCGCCTCGTGGGGGCGGCCCAGCCAGCGTACGGCGCGTTCGTGCGCTGGGCTGAGGCAGATTTCTGGCTGTCGCTCCCCGGCATGGCGTGGCTGGTCTGGCTCACGCGCGCGCTTGGTCTCCTTACCGTCGCGCTCATGGTCGCGCAGGGGGTCGGCGCGGTCCATGTTCCGTGGTGGCTGATCCTCGTCACGCTCAATGGCGTGATCAGCGCGATCTACTGGCGCCGGTTGGAGGCCGAAATCCAGCCGGTGGAGTCGCTCCGTAACGCCTGCCTGGCGTACGCCGATCTCTTCCACACGGTGGGCGCCCAGCCCGTGCGGGCCGAGGATCTGGTTCGCATCCGCGCCGTGCTAGCGGGACCGGGTGCGAGCGCCGAGACGCGCATGCGCGCGCTCGGGCGCATCACCACGCTGGCGACCCTGCGGCGCTCGATCCTCTACGGGGCGATTCAACTCGTGACGCTGGTCGGCTTCCAGACGGCGTGGATGCTGGAACGATGGCGTGCCGGCTCAAGGCGCGGTCCGGCCATGTGGCTGGCCGCGCTCGGCGAGCTGGAGGCGCTCTGCGCGCTCGCCACGCTCGCGTTCGACCACCCGGACTGGGTCTTCCCGGAGGTCGGCGGGGAGAAATATCACAATGAGGACACAGAGGAACGGAGAGGGAGGGACGGATTAACCGCCGAGGGCGCGGAGGTCGCAGAGAGGACGCGGAGCTTAACCACAGAGAACACGGAGGACACGGAGAGGACGGAGAGAGGACGGAGAGAGGGCGGAGAGAGGGCGGTGGGAGGGGAAGGAGAGGATGGAACCGGTGATGACACTGAGGGCACAGAGGGGCGCGGAGAAGGGAGGAATCGGACGGCAGTCGAGATCGCGGAAGAGCACGAGGTTGGCGGTGGAGACCAGGAGGGCGCCGGCGATGTGGGCGGCGCGAATGGCGGTGATCGGGGTCGCGCCCAAGGGGATGCGACCGTCGTGGTCGCGCGCGGGCTGGGGCATCCGCTGCTGCCACCGGCGGTTTGTGTGCGCAACGATGTCCAAGTCGGCCCGCCAGGCACGTTACTGCTGGTAACGGGGTCCAACATGTCGGGCAAGAGCACGCTGCTGCGCGCCATCGGGCTGAATGTCGTGCTGGCGCAGGCGGGCGGGCCGGTTTGCGCCGCGGCCCTGTGGCTGCCACCGGTGCGCCTGGCCACGGCCATCCGCGTCCGCGACTCGCTGGAGGAAGGCGTGTCATACTTCCTCGCCGAGCTGCGCCGGCTACGCGAGATCGTGGAAGCCGCGCATCCTCGACCCGATCGTGACCAGCCGCCGCTGCTCTACCTGCTGGACGAGATGCTGCACGGCACCAACACGGCGGAGCGCCAGATCGCGGCCCGGCGCATCCTGCGCCACCTCGTCGCGCAGGGGGCCATCGGCGTCGTCTCGACCCACGATCTGACCCTCGCCGACACGCCTGGCCTCGCCAAGGTGAGCGTCCCGGTCCATTTCACAGAGACTCTGACGAGCGGCGAGGATGAGGCGAGCGGTGGTGTGGAGGCGAGCAGCGGAGAGGCGGGCATCGGGCCGGTCATGCGCTTCGACTATCGGCTGCGGCCCGGCATCGCCACCTCAACCAACGCCCTGCGGCTGATGGAGGCGGTAGGCCTGGACCTGACGGATGAGATTGAGGATGCCTGATAGCTCATCGGGAGTGGAACGCCATCGGGCCCAGGCGCTTGAAGACGCGGCCGGCGTCCACCGGGCCGGGCGTCCACCGGACGCCCCTACGTGGCCCGCACAGGTGGGGGGGGTGATGCGCCACTCGAATGAAGGCCACAACTATTCAGACGCTGGGCTGACTATCGGACGCCCCGACGTAGACTCTGGCTTCGAAGACCACCGACGCGGCCTGTCCGGAATCGGTTTGGACGGTGTGTGGACGCGTGGCGACCTGAGCAAGACGCCGCTGGTGCGCGCGACCGGGCCAATCGCTATACTATCAGGGGCCGACGTCAACGCCCCACCGGGCGCGGTGGCCGTGGACGAGCGCGCGGTCTAAGGGCGTGGGGTGCTGTTGGTGCCCACCTCGGGCGCCACCCGGATTATTGCTCTGCCGCCGCCGTTCGCCGCCACATCGGACCCCTCGGTCCTCGCCCTCGACCAGGTGGATCTCGCGGCCGGGGCTGTCACGCCGCGGGCACCGCCGGCAGCGGTGGAGTACATGTGGTATGCCGCCCAGCTGATCCCGCACACTGGCCTCAATGGGCCGAATGGGCCGGCGCCGGCGATTTTCGCGAAGCCCATTGGCAATCCCGATGGGGACAATGACTTCACCATCTGGCAGAGTGGAACGGTGAGCCGCGTGTGTGTCCAGCGGCCGGGCGCGCTGGTCACGGGGCCGTCGTTGTGCTGTGTGCCGCCAGAGTACGTGGTCGCTTCTCTTGGGGCGACGGCGGCGTGGTCGCCCGACCTGCGCTACCTCGCTGTCCCCCCTGGGCGGCCCGCTTGGCGCGAGGGGGCGCATCGCGACGCCGCCGGGGGCCAACCTCCAGGATGCCTGCACAACCCCCAGTCCCACTGGCGGCTTCTCGGCCTTGCCGGTGCGCGACCCGGCGCTGGCAAGCGCCTGGCGAGCCCGCCGGGCATCGCGACCGGCACCGCCTTTCCGGCGATGTTGACGGTATATGACCGCATCACTGGCGCGCCCGTGGTCCAGACGCCCCTGCCCAGCCTGGAGCCCGGCATCGAGCAGACCGGGCAGGCGGGGATGCTCTCCCCACCCATCTGGTCGCCCGACGGTTCCCGGCTGCTCATCCTGGACGACTCCACGCAGGCGCTGGCCATCCTGGGAGCGAAGTCGCTGCGCGGATGACACGGTGGCCAACGCGCGTGGGGTCCTCATCCCCTGGCCCCTCTCCCCGCGAAGAGAGGGGGAGAGCGGAGACCGTCGGCCGGGCGTGACCGCGACTCTATTTCGTGACCGTGTAGCCGATGTCGTCGAGGATGGTCTCGATGTCCCCAAGCGAGAGCTGACTTGGGTCGAAGGTCAGCGACACGGTCTTGGTTGGGATGTCGGTGTTCACGGCCTGGACGCCGGGCGTGGCGCTCAGCGAGCCGTTGATGGCGTGGACGCAGTGCTCGCAACTGATCTCGGGCACGCGCAGGACAATATCCTTCAGCTCGGTCATGATTGATGCGCTCCTTGGGTGGTGGTTGTGTGGGCGGTGCGCCCACGTGCCGGGCGCATGACCGTGCGTGACCATGCGGCCCTAAATGGACGAAGGTGGTTGATGGCGGCGGTGTCCAGGCGTCTGATGGAACCAGGCGCCTGAAGACGCGCCTGGAAGCCTCCGGCTACGAAGGCCTCCTTCGTGGCCTGAACAGAGAGGGTAGGCAAAGGCCATCGGCGTGGCCTGGGCGGAGACGGTAGGCGATGGCTATCGGCGTGGCCGATGCGGAGGTGCACTACTCCTTCCCGTGCGTAGTGAAATGGCGTAGACGGAGCGAATTGCTCACTACCGTTACCGACGAGAGCGCCATCGCCGCCGCGGCGAAGATCGGGGCGGTCTGGCTCAGGAATGGGATCGCTGGCGACGCGATCGCCAGCGGGATCAGGACGACGTTATAGCCGAAGGCCCAGAACAGGTTCTGACGGATCACGCGCATGGTGGCCCGCGCCAGCGAGAGGGCGGACGGCAGCGCGCGGAGATTGCCCTTGACCAGGGCCACTTCGGCGGTCTCCAGCGCCACCTCGGTGCCGGTGCCCATGGCGATGCCGACATCGGCCGCGGCCAGCGCCGGGGCGTCGTTGATGCCGTCGCCCGCGAAGGCGACGACCGCGCCCGCCGCACGCAGGCGGGCCACTTCTTCGGCCTTCTCCGCTGGCCGCACCTCCGCGCGCACGTGGTCCGCCGCGATTCCCGCGCTCAGCGCCACGCGCTGGGCCGTCCGCCGGTTGTCGCCGGTGACCATCCAGATGTCCAGGCCGGCGCGGCGCAGCGCGGCGATGGCTGCTTCCGAGCCGAGCTTGAGCGTGTCGGCCACGGCCAGCGCACCCACCGGCGCGCCATCCACCGCGACCAGCAGGGTGGTCTTGCCAGCCGCTTCGAGGTCAGACAGTGGCGCGTCCAGGGCCGCGAGCGCCGACGCATCCGCGCCAGCGTCGGCCAGCAGCGCGCGCGTGCCGATCAGCAGGTCGCGGCCCGCCACGCGCGCCCGGACGCCACCGCCCGGGATCGCCGCGAAGTCTTCGACGGGCACGGTCGGGGTGATGCCGCGCACCGCCGCGCCCTCCACCGCCGCGCGCGCAACTGGGTGCTCTGACGGCCCCTCGGCGCCCGCCACCAGGCCGAGCAGTGCGTTCACGTCCAGCGCGGGTGTGTCCAGCGTCGCGCCGGGGACCAGCGTGACGTCGGTCAGCTCGGGCCGGCCGCGGGTGATCGTCCCAGTTTTGTCGAGCACCACGGCAGTGACGCCTTCAAGACGCTCCAGACTCTCGCCACTCTTGATGAGGATGCCCAACTCGGCGCCCTTGCCCGTCCCGACCATGATCGCGGTGGGCGTGGCCAGACCGAGCGCGCATGGGCATGCCACCACCAGGACGGCCACCGCCGCCACCAGCGCCGTCACCCATGGGCCGGTTGCTCCGGTTGAGTAGCCGACGATGGTCCAGCCAACGAAGGTCAGCAGGGAGATGACGAGCACGGTGGGGACGAAGATGCCGGCGACGGTGTCGGCCAGACGCTGGATGGGCGCCTTCGACCCCTGCGCCCGCTCCACCATGCGGATGATGCCCGCCAGCATGGTGTCCTGACCGACATGGGTGGCGCGCAGGCGGAGCATGCCGGTCTGGTTTACGGTCGCGCCGATCACGGGGTCGCCAGGCGCCTTCTCCACGGGCAGACTTTCGCCGGTCAGCATGGATTCGTCCACGGCCGACGCGCCGCCAATTACGGCGGCATCCGTCGGGATGCGCTCGCCTGGGCGAACGATCAGCTCGTCGCCGGCCACTACGCGCTCCAGCGGCACATCCAGCTCGTGCCCAGCACGGACGACATGCGCCACCCGTGGCCGCAGGCCCGCCAGCCGCCGGATGGCCTCGCCGGTCTGGCGGCGGGCGCGCGCCTCCAGGAAGCGGCCGAGATAGATGAGGGTGACGATCAGCGCGGTGGTGTCGTAGAACGTCACGCCACCCACCACGCCCGGCCAGAAGGTGGCGACGACACTCATGAGGAAGGCGGCGGTCGAGCCCAGGCTCACCAGGACGTCCATGTTGGCCGAGCCGTGGCGCACCACCCGCAGAGCCGTACGGTGGAACTCCCAGCCGACATAGGCCCAGACCGGGAGAGTGAGGGCGAGCAGCAGGAGATTCTCGCCGGGGAAGCGGTCCATGAAGAACATCGAGAGGACGACGACCGGCAGTGAGAGTGCGACGCCCAGCAGCAGCGTGTCGCGCCGCCGGCGCAGCGCCTGGGCGCGCCGGTTGGCTTCCAGGTCGGTGCCCGCTTCGGCCCGCTCGCCGGTTGCCGTGCCAGATGCGGTCTCCGCGCTCACTTCAGAGGCCGCCGACGGCAGCGCCTCGCGCGCGATCGATTCGGCACCATAGCCCGCGCGCGCCACGGCCGCGATCAGGTCGGCGGTGGTGGTGGGCGTGTCCGCCGCGGGGTCGAAGGTCACGACGGCGTGTTCGGTGGCGAGATTGACGCTGGCGGCGCTGACGCCGGGCACGCGGCTGAGGGCGCGCTCCACGCGGAGGACGCATGAGGCGCATGTCATGCCGGAGATGGCCAGCTCGGCGGGGCGCTCCGGGGCGGGCGTGGGCGAGACAGGCGATTCGGGCACGGGAACGCTTGCGGGCTCGAGGATTGGCGTGGCACCGTAGCCAACCGCGCGCACCTTGCGCACCAGGTCGTCCACGCTGGCGGCGCCGGGGGCGTAGGTCACGGCGGCGCGTTCGGTGGCCAGGTTCACGGCCGCGTCGGTGACGCCGGGAAGCTTCTTAAGGCCGCGCTCGATCCGCAGGGCGCAGGAGGCGCAGGTCATTCCCTCGATCGCCAGCGTCGCGGTGATGCTGGCGACAGCGCTATCCGCGCCCGCCGCAACGCCCGTCCGTTCGTGTAGCTCCGTCATTCCTGTTCACCTCTCATGTCGTATGGCAGGCGACCTTGCCCGCCCCATTTGCTTATGTATCGGCGTTCATGTATCGGCGTTCATGGCGTGCGTTCGTGCTCCGATGGTTCATGGCCGCGAGCGACATCGGGTCCCGCGCGTGCCGGAGTTGGATGAGCGTTCGCGGCGAGGGCAAGCGTGGTGGTCGTGGAAGCATGCGGAATTGAAGTTCCGCGTCTAATCCAGCCTCCCGAGGGGGGTCCAGGCGTCGCCAGCGATTCCTCTGGCTGGAGCATGTCCAACGTTCCGGTGGCCACCCCGGCTGGACCGCTGCCGTCAGCGATTGCCGGCGAGGTTGTATAGCTGCACCAGCTCCTCGATCACCGCCTCCTCGCGGCCCTCTTTGATCCCCTCGGGGACGCAGCCGTGGAGGTGGTTTTCGAGGATCAGGGACTCCAGCTTCTCGATGGACTTGCGGACGGCGAAGGTCTGGCGGAGGATGTCCACACAGTACTGGTCGCCCTCGACCATCTTGCGGATGCCGCCAAGGTGGCCCTCGATGTAGTTGAGGCGCTTGAGCACATCCTGTTTGTCGGCGCGCATGGCGGTCTCGCTCCCTCCCATACCCCCCGGGT
>JANWHL010000228.1 GCA_025450405.1 Ktedonobacterales bacterium | reverse complement strand
CTGGGCCGAATCGCCCTCCGAGCGCGCGGCCTCCACCTCGTCGATCTCTTCGCGGACCTTGGCCAGAGCTTCATCCGCACCGGGCCAATCAAAGCCAACCTTGGCCGCCTTGCGGCTCAACTCGTGCGCTTGATACAGCGCTGGCGCGCTCCGTGGGATGCCGCGCAAAACACTTTCGGCGCTCACGTCGTCGCCCTGCGCCACCCGTTCGGCACGCTTGATCGCTTCCCAGTTCCGCAGGACATGCGCGGAGTCGCTCACTTGCACTTCGCCGAAGACATGCGGGTGCCGGCGGATCAGCTTGGACGACACCGCGGCGAACACGTCGCCCAGGTCGAACAGTCCCTCGCCGCGGCCAATCTCCGCCTGCAGATAGACCTGAAGTAAGAGGTCTCCGAGCTCCTCGGCCAGGTGTTCCGCCTGCTCCGGCGCGCCCTCCCACTCGTCCAGGATCTCGGCGACCTCGTAGGCTTCTTCAAGGACGAACGGCCGCAACGACATGTGGGTCTGCTCACGGTCCCAGGGACAGCCCTCGGGAGCCCGCAGGCGCTCGACAACGTTCCGGAGCCCCTCAGGCACGCGCTGGGCATCGAGCGGGTTGAGCGGCGGCACATACAGTGTGGTGAGGTGATCAGCGCGCTCGCCGCGATCGAGCTCGAAGAGCGCAATCCGTTCCACGGCCTCGTTCGGCAGTCCGGCGGCGCGCACCACCGTCACGTGCCAATCGTCCGGATACACCGCCGACAGGGCGATTTTGACCGCGCTAGCGACCCGCCGGTTATAAAGCTGCGAGATTAGCGCCGGCTCGGTGGGCAGGATCGCCCCCATGACCGCGGCGGGATCAAGCACCGCGAGCTGTGTGGCGTCCAATACCTGGACACCACGCGCGACCGGATCGAGGCCAAGCGCCGCGCATACTGGCTCCAGAAAGGACAGTCCGGCGACGATCCGGATGGGCACGTCTCGTTCGCCAGCAAGTTCCAGCAACCGTTTGACGGAATCCTCGCCAATCAGGGGATGGCCAGGCACGGCATAGACGATGTCTAGGTCCGAGTTCGCGTCGCCGTCCGTGTCGTTGACCCCGTTGCCTTGCCTTGCGCCACCGTCGCCCGCGGCGTGCGCGAATAGCCGCTCCGCCATGTCGGCGTACAGCGTCGCGAAATTCCGCGCACCGTCATAGAGCGCGTCGAAGGACTCGACAACAAGATCCGGGCGCCGCTTGCGCAGCTCATCCACTGTTGGATGACGCGTCGTCCGAAACACGACGACGGGGGCGGTCTTGAGTATCTCGTGCGCGGCCAGTGTCAGGTCATCCCATGGACCCGGCCCCAGCCCTACCACCGTGATGGACGCGCTCTTCACACGCTTGCTCCACTACCGTCTCTCCACACGGCCGCGACCTGGCGGAGCGCCGGTCTGATTGATGCCGTCAAGCCCGCACACTGGACTTGGATATGGGGCCTGTCCTTGGGGCCCCGACACCGCATAACCGGTACTAGCTCTGGCCAGATGTCACCGAGTCAATCGCCACGAAGGTCTGGACGCTCGCCGCGGGGCGCACAACGTCGCGAATCCACCCAGCGAACACGCCGTTTTCGGTCCGAGCATCCTTGAGATTCGCGATAGCATCGCTGCCGGACTGGGTAACTTCGCAGAGCAGGAACTTCCCGTTGAAGGGGAGGATGCGGTATTTGTCGGCCTTGGAGCTGCCGGCGCCGAACAGCGCCGCATCTAGTGGCGCCACCAGCTCACCCACATAGATTTGGCCGAGCTCGCCGCCCTGCTGGGCCGTACTCTGATCCTGGGAGTTCAGGTGGGCGAGTTGCCCGAAGTCCGCTCCCTGCCGCACCTGTGCTTCGAGCGCTTCGGCCTGCTGCTGAGTATTGAGCACCATGAGCCGAAGATGCAACGTCGGGACCTTCAACTGCCGTGATATCAGCGCGCCTTGCTCCGTCTGCCCCCACAGGTACATCATGACCGGATTGGGCGCGGACGATTGCAGCAACGCGGTGATGTCGGGCAGTCCATCGCGCTTCAGGCTGGCTTGCGCATCGCGCGCGAATTGATCGACCTGCCGCGCGCTTGGCGTCGATCCTTGCGCGAGGCTAGAAGCGGTCCCAGCGGCAAACGTATCCACCTCTGTTTTGAGGTCCTGCTTCGCGACCGTCACATGGTGGCTGACGGCCTGCTCGTGAGTCAGCGCGATCTGGACCAGCATGTCGAGCGCGTTCTTTTGCGACCCAGCCAGCCCGACGCGCCCGGACGGTGTCTGCCAATCCACGACCTGGTTCTGGCTCACCGCCCCCGCCTTCATAAAGGCGAGCATTTGTGTGTACGCCCCCATCGAGATGCCCTGGCCACCCACGCTGGCCGCACTAATTGGGTCCGCCAGGGACCCGCAGCCGGCCAAAATGGCCATGAGCACCACGAGCATCGCGCCACGCGCGGCCCAGCCGCCACTACGGCGGCTCAATCGCCCGATCCAGGCGGTCCATTGGTTCATGATCATGCGTTAGCCTCGCGTGGAAAATTGTAGGGTGTTGGGGCGCGCCTGGTGCGACCCGCGATCTCTTCGATGGTAACACCCGAGGCGCTGCCCGTCAATCCACCAGACGCCCCATATCCTGAAGGACGCTTGCCACAACACGGCGCACCCGCGCGTCCAGGCGGCTCCCTTGAATGCCCTACCCCCGCCGTCGTATGCTTTGGGCGAGGGGGCCTCGCGTGCCTCCCTTGCACACATGGGCGCGTCGCGGCACGCGCCGAGAGGAGCGCTGAAGTGGTCGATCATGCGCTGGTTACGACGGCGTTCGAATTGCCTCAGTACACCATCGTGCGCAATTTTGGCGTCGTGCGCGGCATCATTGTACGCTCGCGCAGTGTCGTGGGGCAGTTTGGGGCCGGACTTCAGCAGCTCTTCGGCGGCAACATCTCGATTTATACCGAGCTGGCGGAGCGCTCGCGCCAGGACGCGTATGAGCTGATGATCCAGCATGCGGGACAGATCGGCGCCAACGGGATCATCTGTGTGCGCTACGACGCGACCGAAATGGCCCAGGGCGCGACCGAAGTCCTGTGCTATGGGACCGCGGTCTACGTTGTGCCGGCGCAACAGGGTCAACAGCCTCCGGCATAGCCAGCCACCACTTCGGCGGCGGGGCCGGTGGCCGCGAAAGGACTTCCGCCCATGCCTGGTCACGCATTCACCGCACTTGGCCATCCGAAGGTCGGCGCGCTCCCCTCGCTCCCGACTGGCTCGGCACGGCCGTTTCGCGCCATAGAGCCGCCGATTCCACCCCCCTGGCCGTCGCCCGAAACGGCAAGGCGGCCCGAACCAGGCCGGGCCGGTCAACACCCGGACCAGAATGTGCCGGCGTCGCCGGTCATGCCCCTCCCCGACTCCCCGTTTCAGGGCGCGCCGGTGGAACCCCTGCCCGCGACGCCGCCTGAAGGGATTCCCAGCGAGACTCAGCCAACGCCGAGCAAGCCCAGGCGCGAGTCTCACGTGCCCGGCGAGGACTGATCCGACTGGCGCGGGCAGGACTGAGCCGACGTGGTCGCGCGGACGCTACTCCTCGCCGAGCGAGAGTGCCACGTCAGCCAACCTTCGGTGTATTCCCTCCCGCGCGCCCGTCTTAGCCTGAGGTGAGCCGAGTGCTGTGCGCACGAAGACCGTGCGGTGTTCGGCGCATGCACCATAGGCACGGAGACCGTTCAGGTGCTCCGGCGTACCATAGCCGACGTTAGTATGCCACCCAAAGACCGGGTGGCGCGCATGCAACTCGGTCATCAGGCGATCGCGGTAGTCCTTGGCGATCAGTGATGCCGCCGACACCGCCGGGATCAACGTGTCCGCGCGCACCAGACAGCGAACACGATGCGCGCGGCCGAAAGGTGCTGGCGGCCGCACGCGCCCATCAACAACGTACTCGTCCGCGTCGATGGCGGCGATCAGGCGCCGGAACGCGTCGCGATTGGCCCAGCCAATGCCATGCGCATTGATCTCCGCGACGGATATCACCACAAGCTCGACCGCTAGAGCATGTGCGCGGAGCGCTTGGGCCAGGTCTGCGCGCCGGGCACGCGGCACGCTCTTCGAATCGCGCAGGAAGCGGGCGAGCGGGCCCAGCCGCTCGCGAATGTCGTCCGGCAATATGGCGGCCGCCGCGACCAATGGACCAGCCAACGCGCCGCGGCCAACCTCGTCCAGGCCACAGCACTTGCGGACGCCAACCGCCCCGACGAATTCCGGGAGCGCTTGCTGCCGAGTTCGACGGCCGGATGTCGCGCGGTGTTCCATTGCCATCGACATGTGCCTTCGGGCCGTATACGCCAACAGGGGACGGCCGCTTGGCTCGTCCCCTGATCACGCGTCGCGCGCGACACTTCAGTCGCGGCGCTCCTTGAGTCGCGCGGCCTTCCCACGCAGACCACGCATGTAGTACAGATTCTTGCGCCTCACTACGTTGTGGCGCAGCACTTCGATCTTCTCGACCCGGGGCGAGTGCAGCAAAAAGCTGCGCTCCACGCCCACGCTGCCAGTGGCGATGCGGCGGACCGTGAACGCGCGACGGAGGCCGTCGCCGCGCAAACGGATAACCAGCCCTTCGAACGGCTGGATGCGTTCGCGGTTGCCCTCAACCACCCTCAAGTGGACACGAACCGTATCGCCGGATTGCAGCTCAGGCACATCGGGGCGCATCTGCGCCTCCTCCAGGGCCCGAACGAGATGTGCGGTCGCCATGCTCTTCATTCCTCCTCGCAAGATACCAACGTTCAGTATAGCATGGCGCCATCTACCCCGCAAGGATAATCGGGACTGCCATTGCGCTCGCACGACCAGAACTCCCGTGCCACCGGGCATGTGTGAGCGACCATTGGCCGCCCCACATGCCCGTCCGTGCGTGCCACCCCCACCCGATCAGTGACCCGCTGGCACCCGCGCGTCGCGGCGTACAACGGCAAGCAGCACAATGATCAGTCCAGCCGCAATGCCGGACAAGATCAACGCCGCCAGCACGACCTCGGGCGTCCCCAGCGGCATGTGCGGCACGGGCACGGCGTTCACCGCGTCTCCGACGCGCGCGGGCGGCGTGCCGAACGGCGCCAGACGAACGACGCCATCGGGCGCCAGGCCCAGGTCGTAGGTGACGGTCGTGTCGGGTGCGTCAAGCGAGAGATATGTCACCCAGCTCGCAGGCCACAACCAGCCCATGTTCCGGTCGGTCGAAAGGTCGTGATACAACTGTGGAGTCATACGCTCCTGGAACGCGAGCGTGAAACCCCGAGCATTGGGAATCCCGTGGCCCACGCCAGACTCGCCTATGACCGCGTTGGCCTCGCTGGTATTGACGGGCATGTCGGTGACAAGGTAGATATCCGCCTGGACCTGTTGTCCATCGAGCGCCAGCACTTCGAGCGGCACCCAGAGCCGTGGCGTGCGCATCGTAATCAAGATTGGCGCGCCGTCGCCCTCAATCTGGTGCCGCGTCACCGCGCGGGACGCGTCGTACTTGGCGGCCATGAAGATCGGGCTGCCCTGGGCGTAGATCAGCAGATGCGCCCGTGTCTCGTCATTCAGGACGAAGCCGTTCTGGTGACACCAATCCACCACACCCTGGCCCGTGCCGCGAAGGACCGTGATGTCGAGCGCTTCGATCTGGGTCGTCTGAATGACCTGGACGTTCGCGGCCGTGGGCGCCGCGGCCCCGGCGGCCAGCGCGCGGTCGAAGACGATGGGATGCGTCTCGTTGAACAGGCGTTGGAAGGTCCACTTGCCGCCTGGCTGAATGCTGATCGGCACAGCGGGCAGCGGCACGATCCACCCGATCGAGTTGCTGATCTTGCAGCCACCGATGGGCCGCGACTCGCCAGCGATGGACACCACACCCGGCGCGGGCGGCGTAGCACCAGCCGGCTGCGTGGCACCCGCTGTCTGCGTTCCGCCATCAATTTGTGGATTGGCACATGGGTCCGAGTACGCGAACGCGGTCATGTAGTGTTCAATGCCATCGTGCCAGGCGACAAATGTATTGGCGCGCGCCAATCGCACAT
>JANWHL010000227.1 GCA_025450405.1 Ktedonobacterales bacterium | reverse complement strand
TCTTCTTCATCTTGATCGCGATTCTCGTGACGACGACGACCTCCCTGGCGGTTGATTTCACCGATGGCCTGGATGGCCTCGCCGGCGGCACGCTGCTCAGCGCGGCACTGTCGTTCGCCGTGATCGCACTGAGCGAGAGCACCCAACTGGTTTGGCCAACCTCGCTAATTCTCCTGACGATGGTAGGCGCGCTGATCGGCTATCTGCCGTTCAACTGGCCGTCATCCTGGAAGGGCCGCGCTCAGGGGCAGGGCAAGCGGCGCGCGCGCCTGATCATGGGCGACACCGGCTCACTCGCGCTCGGCGGGTTGCTGGCGCTCGCAGCGCTGTTCATGCGCCTTGAATCGTTGCTGCTCTTCGTCGGCGGAGTCTTCGTGCTCGAAGGGGTGTCCGCGGTCATCTCCGCGCGTATTCTCGTCAAGTTCTTCCGTCGCTACCTCGCGCTGCCGCGCTTCGCCGCCGAGAAGACATTTCCGCATACGGAATTCCCGGTACCTTTCCTCGGGACGCCGATGCATCACCATTACGATCTGCTCGACTTCGACCGCAAGCGCCTGGTCTACGCAGCGTGGACACTGGGCGCCGGGCTGGGTTTGCTGGGGATCGCCAGCACCATTTCACCGTTCACGTGGGAGCGCTATCTCGCCCGCCTGGTGGCGCTGGCGGTGATCCTGATCGTTTGGCAGACAGGTCCGTGGACGCGCGGATTCTTCATCGGACCCGTACGCCGGGTGGGCGAGGCTGCGACCATGCCGCCCCGGCTGGGCCTCTTCTACGGCTTCCCCTACCGGCTGTTTGGCCGCCCGCTCCACTCGTGCCGCGATGTCGTAGACGTGAGTGATGAGGTCCTGGCCAGCCCGGCCGAGCGACTCGGCCTGTGGCAACGCATGAGCGTCTTCGACGCGCGAGCCACACTGGGCTATTACTGCTACCGGGCGGGCAACTTCCGCGACGCGCGGCGAATCTGGGAACGGATCCCGTCGGGCAATTTGCAGGTGCGGCCGGACATCAAGGCGATGCTGGACGAATTGGTCGCGCGGGCGCATCTCGACGCGGAAGTCACCGGTGAGCCGCGAAGCGGGGGGCGCGACGAAGATCCTGATTCCGGATTCGGTGCGGGGGCATGGGGCGCGCCGCCAGGCGTGGCGAATCGACAGAGCCCGCGGAGCTGGCCAACGGACGCGAGCGACGATGGGAGCGACGACGCGATCGCGGGCGCGTCAGTGGATGCGCGCGACTGGCGGAAGTCGCCGGGCTGGCCAGATTCAGCCACTGCGTACTCTGCGCCAGGCGAGCAGCCAGCGCCATCCACAACGCCGCCCGCGTTCCATGGTATGAGTGGTGTGGGTGTGCAAGATGTGCCGCCGAGGTATGGCGAGCTACCGGCTGGGTATGGCGAAGCGCCACGGATGGGCGCGCTGGTGGACGACCCACCGCCGGCCCCAGCGCCGACGACCCGGCCCGCCTCACCAGCGGCCCACGGCGGATTCGGGGCGCCGTGGCCAGCGGATACGCATTTGCGGCCCACGCGGCTCTACCCAGTAAATCCGGATGACATCTCAGCGTCGGACAGTGCCCCACCTCCCCTCTGGAGTGTCGCGGGGTGGGCCGCCGCGTCCGCGGGCGAGCATCCACCCCGCCCCGACTCGGAACCTGGTGGGACAGGCGCGGATGATCCCACCGAGCCGCCGTTCGCGGGGAGTCCGCCGCCGGCCGGGCGCTAAGGCGCGAACCGCGGGACGTGATCATCAGCCGTTCGTCCGGCGTGCGGCGGCGAATGACGTGTCGCGCTTGGGACGCGCGAGCGTGGTATACTCCGGCGGCGCGCGCGAGCATGTCCGCTTCACACGCGCCGGAGGACGCCTCAGAGCCGGCGGCGTACGTTTCCGCCAGCACCGGCGCACCATGGAGCAAAGCGAGCGCAATGGCACTCACCGTTGGCATCATCGGCCTGCCGCAGGCGGGCAAGACGTCATTGTTCAATGCGTTGACCAGCGCTGGCGCGCAGGTGAGCGGATACCCCACGAGCACCGTACAGGCGAACCGGGCGGTGGTGGCCGTTCCCGATGCCCGATTGGACCGTTTGGCCGAGATTTACCATCCCAAGAAGGTCACGCCAACGAGCGTCGAGTTCGTGGATGTCGCGGGCATTGGCCAGGCGACCGAGGTCGCGCACCGCCAGGGATTGAGCGCAGAGTTTCTCGGCCACATTCGCAACGCCGATGCCCTGGCTATTGTGCTGCGCTGCTTTACGAATGAGCAGGTGCCCACGCCGGCCGGCGGGATCGATCCGGTTCGGGACCTGGATGAGCTGATGGCCGAGCTCGCGCTCACCGATCTGGCGACGGTTGACAAGCGGATCGATGCGACCACGCGAAAGGCGAAGACGGGCGACAAAAAACTCCTCGTGGAGCTAGACGTTCTCCGGCGCGTGCGTGATCACCTCAACGAGGGACGCTCGACCTCAGAGCTCGCGCTCGAATCCGCCGACGCGGCGGTGCTGGATGAGCTCTTTCTATTGACGATGAAACCGCGTCTCTATGTAGCTAATGTCAGCGAGGATGTGCTGGCTTCAGCGGCCGAGCTGATCGACGCCATGCAGGCGGGAGGACCACGCGCTGAGACACGCGCGGGTGAGCAGGGCCGTGTCGCGCGTCTGACTGATCGGGCTCATGGTGAGGGCGCGGAGATCGTCGCGGTGTCGGCCCGGCTCGAGGCGGAATTGCGCGATCTCTCCCCCGATGACGCCGGCGAATACCTCGAAGCCCTTGGACTGCCCCGCCTTGGGACCGACCGCGTGATTCAGGCGGGGTACCGGCTGCTGAGTCTGATTTCGTTCCTGACCGCCGGCGAGGATGAGGTCCGGGCGTGGACGGTGACGAGCGGCTCGAAAGCGCCCACGGCCGCCGGCAAGATCCACACCGACTTCGAGCGCGGCTTCATCCGCGCCGAGGTGGTGCGCTACGACGACTTGATGGCCGTTGGGGGATCCATGAAAATTGCCCGCGAACACGGGCAGGTGCGCCTCGAGGGCAAGGACTACGTTGTGCGCGACGGCGACATCATCGAGTTTCGATTCAACGTCAGCCGCTGATGAGGCGCTGGTCGTCATCTCGTCGCGGGTACCGTGACTCCGGCGACCTGAACATCCTGAAATACCACGTCGCCATCGGTGCAGAGGCTCACCCAGCCCGACCGATAGCGTCCGTCAGTCGCGTTCGCAATCGGCTGGCCGTTCACATACACATCAATGACCCGGCCGCCGGCGATGGTCTCCATGGCAAACTCGGCTCCTGGTGTGGTGCCTAGCGAGCCCGAAGTCAGCGTGTTGACGTCGGTGGCTGAATCGACGCGAAACAGGCCATATGCCGCCTGGGTGCGGTCCACTTTGTACACGTAGCCGATGCCGGTGTATGTGTTACCGCCCGAGCTTAGCGCGCTCTGGCGGAAGCCGATGACCGCGCCGCCGTTCAGCGGGGTGACCAGGACGCTCACGTACAGGTCTTTGGGCAGGGCCGCGCGCTGCTCGATGCAGCCGAGTGTGGTCGTCGAAGTCGCCTTCAACTCCACGCCGCCGGTGGTGGGACACGTGGCCGTTGTGTTGTTGTCGACGGTCCAGGTTGGGTACAGCGCGCTGCCGTTGTGGCAAGTCGGCGCCACGTCCGCGAAGACGATCGGCCCCACCCCTCCTGGGGCCGGGGGTGGCGACGTCACCGACGTTCCGATGTCCGCCGTCGCGGTCGCGGTGGGGATCAGCGCGGCGGCGGTCGCCGTGGCGGCGGGAGCGACTGTCGCGGTCGCCGTCGCATTGGCGGCGGCCGTGGCGGCGGCGTGCGCGCTGGCCTGGGTCGTTTGTGTCGCCTGGACATGCGCCTGCTCCGTGTGTTGACGCAGCAGCCCCGCGCCGCCCAGCGCCCCACCCAGCAGGACGATCGCGGCGACAATGGCGATCCACGCGCGCCCCAGCCCGGATCGGCCCTTGGGCGCCGGCGTGATGGTCGGCGGTGTCCAGCGCGGTGGCCGCGAGCGTCGCCTGGATGGCGCGCGGTGCTCGGGATCATCGCCAGGTACGAGCGCGTCGCCAGCGTTGGTTGCCGCGCGGAACGACTGCGCGAAGGCCGCGACCGAGGGATAGCGGCCGCCGGGCGACTTGGCAAGGCCACGCTGAATGACGGCCTCCAGGGCGGGCGCGATAGTGGGATTGGCGGCGCGCAGGGAGGGCGGCGGATCATGCAATTGCGCCCGCGTCACGGCGGCCAGGTCGCCTTCGAAGGGCGGGTGGCCAGCGCACAGGAGGTATGCGACCAGGGCCAGCGCGTATTGGTCGCTGGCGGGGGCGAAGGTGCCTTCGAACTGCTCTGGCGCCATGAACAGATAGGTGCCGGTGGGCGGCGTCCGCTGGCCAGCCTCGGCGGCGGCACGAGCGACCCCAAAATCGGCGAGGAGGAGCGTCCAGCGGCCATCCTCCGTTTTGCGCATGAGGACGTTGCCGGGTTTGACATCGCGATGCACCACGCCGTGGTCGTGGGTGTATTGCAGGGCCGACGCGATCTGGCTCACGAAGTCAGTAGCCAGTGCGAGATCGAGTGGGAGGGCCAGCTTGCGTGCGGGACCAGGCCGAATGGCCTCGGCCAGTGACCCATCCGGCACGTAGTCCATGACCAGATACAGCAGACCATCCTCAACGCCCGCGTCGTGCACGGGCAGGATGTTGGGGTGGGAGAATGATCCCAGGAGCGCGGCTTCGTGCACAAAGCGGCGTTCCACCTCGGCGGCCATTTCGGGGGTCAGCGTTCCGTCGTCGAGCCGCACAACTTTGACCGCGACCGGGCGGTTCCCCAAACGAACCTGCTCGCCCAGGTAGACCTCGCCCATGCCTCCCCGCGCGATCGGTCGGATGAGACGACAACCGCCGATCTCCCGACCCGTCAAGTCCGCCATGCGACGCTCCCATCCGTATATCCCAGTGGTGAGCAGTATAGCAGACCGGCGGGGAAGGTCAACCGCGCGTCGCGCCCACCATGACGCCTACGCGTGCTCGGAGTGGCTCGCGCGGTACCAATCGATGGTGATTTCCACGTGCCCCAGATGCAGGCCGAGATGCTCGACAGTATGTGCCAGACAGCGCCGCTTCATACGGTTCCCCGCCGGGTGGCGGCTGATGGCGGCGAAGTCCGCGGGTGCCATGGAAGCGAGGAGGGCCTCAGCGTCGGCGAGCCACTGGCGCAAGCGCGAGCGCATGGCGGGCCAATCATGCGCCGCGGCGAATTCGGCGTCGCGATCGCGCTCCAGCGGCGCGTTCCCCACGCAGCTGAGCACCCACCACTCCGCCGACGAGACGGCGTGGCTGAGGATCGCGGCCAAGGTGTTCGCGCTCGGTAGCGGCGGCTGCCAGGTGTAGACGTCAGCGGGAAGCGCATCCAGCGCCTCAATGTACCAGCCGGTGAGGCGGCGAAAGTGGTAGCCGAAGAGCGTGCGCTCGTCTGTGGGCTCCTCGCCGGGGCCGGGGGGCGTGGGCATGGGCATCGTCAGCGCTCCTCCGCCGGACCGGCGAGCGTATTCCGCAGCACCCCTAGGCGCTCGATCTCCATCTCCACCACGTCACCCGGCAGGAGCCAGCGGTGTCGCTCCGTGCCGAGCTCCAGAATGCAGCCAGTCGCACAGGTCCCAGATCCGATGACGTCGCCGGGTCGGAGGCGCACGTCGCGCGAGGCGCGCTCGATCATCTGTGGGAAGCCATAATACATGTTCCGCGCGTTGTCGGCGGTCAATTGGTCCCCGTTGATGCGCCCGGTCATCGCGAGGTCATAGCGCTCGTCTTTGCCCGAGCCAACGCGTTTGTCGGCCAGCTCGTCCGGTGTGACCAGGGCTGGCCCGAGCGAGGTGCCGAAGTCTTTGCCTTTGGCCGGACCCATGTTCAGTGGCTGCTCCTGGCGCCAGAGGTCGCGCGCGCTCCAGTCGTTCATCACCATGTAGCCGGCGATAAAGTCGGGCGCCTCCTCGGCGGAGATGTCGCGGCCCTCGCGCCCAATGACCGCGGCCATCTCCAGCTCAAAGTCCACCTCGTGGCTTTGGCGCGGGTAGCGGACCGGCTCATCGGTGCCGTAGAGCTCAGACGTGTTCGAGAAATAGAAGACCGCAATCTCGTACCACTCTGGGATCATCCCCACCCCACGGCGCGCGCGCGCCGCACGCACGTGTTGCTCGAAGACGTAGAAGTCGCGGAGACTGGGCGGATTGGGCACGGGCGTGCGCGGACGCACATCCGCCCACGCGTGTCGCAGGCCCGTCTCCGCGGCCAGGTCATCGGGCCGCGCGCGCCCGGCGGCGTCGAGAGCGGCCCGCGCCGCCGCCATCCCCTCCGCCCCGAGGCGCAGAAGCGCCAACACGGAGGTGGGGAGAGCCGGTGCCGCGGAGGGGATGGCTCCCTCGCGCCGGGCCCACTCGCCGAGTCGGCCGAGATCCAGAAGCGCATCGTCGCGCAGGAGCCCCGCGCGCTCATCGCCCGGCGATCCGTCCGCACCAGGCGCCACATAGGTCACGAGCCGCATGGTCTTCCTCGCTCCAGATTCGTGCGTGTGTTGGTAGATGTGGTGGGCCACACAGTCGTACGCCGATGGCCCCACGCGAGTATAACACTCCGCGCGCGCCGCCCGCTCTCATACCGGCGCAGGGACTGGCGATGCGCATCAGGGCTAGCCGCAAATGGCCCCTTGCTGGTTGCGGAGGGCGCTTGTATAATACGCGCGCCCGTGTTGACCGGCCGCATGGCGCGCCGGCGGGCCAGAAGGATGCCCGTATGCCCATCGTCACCAGTGTCATTAATCTCAAGGGCGGCGTGGGCAAAACCACGCTCACGGTCGCCCTGGCGCATTTCCTGGCCATCGAGCATCGCTCGCGTGTGCTGGTCATCGACCTGGATCCCCAGACCAACGCGACGGTGTGCCTCATCCCCGAGCTTGAATGGAAGGCGCGCGACGAGGCGGGCCAGACGCTTTACCAGTTGTTCGCCGACCACCTGAAAGGCAGCCGTCAATTCAACGCGGACACGGCCATCGTCCGCAATGTCTCCAACGTGGGCGGCGGCGTGGATGGGCTCGATTTGCTTCCATCCAGCCTGGGGTTGATCAAGATTCAGGACCGCGTTACCCAGTTGACTGATTTCGAGAGCTTTCAGCGCGGCCCGATCTTCATCCTGCGCGACGCGCTGGCGGACTTTCTCCCGTACTATGACCATGTGCTGATTGACTGCCCCCCCTCGCTAGGCATCGTCACGCTCAATGGCCTCGCGTTTTCGGACTCGTATCTGATCCCGGTGGTGCCCGACATCCTCTCGGTGCTCGGCATTCCGCCGATCCTGGACCGCATCGAACACTTCGCGCGCGCCACGCGCCGCAACATCCGGGCGCTGGGCATCGTGATCTCAAAGATGCGCGCGCACACCCTCCTCCACACCGAAATGCTGCGTCGGTTGCGAGACGATTTCGTGGACCGCCGCTTTCCCATCGTGTTCGAGACGATCATCCCCGAATCCACGCGCATCGCGGAGGCGGCAAACGTCTCCGCGCCCGTCAACACGCTCATCCAGAAATATGGCAACGGCGGTCCGTATGACGAACTGAGCGCGCTGGCGCGGGAGTACCAAGTTCATGTCAAACGGTAGCGAGAGAAAACGGCGCGCGCCCGCCGCACGCGCGGAAAGCCACGCACCAGACGGCGCGGCGTCCGTCAGCCCAGACATCGCCGCCGTCGCGGCGTTCCTGCGTGTGCTGGCGGATCAGGTCGAGCGAGACGCGCCGTTCGGGAAGCGTGTACGGGCGCTGGCGGAGGACAGCGGTCTGTTCGCCCCCAGCAGGCCCGTGACATCGGGTGGCAGGGCCGCAAAGGCGCCCCCCGACAAGCCGCGGACCGAAAGCGCGGACGTGGTGGCGACGCTCGATCTGTTTAGCGTCTTGCGGGTCGACGGCGAGGCCCGGTTGCGGGCACGGCTTGGTGAGATGGACGTACCCGCGCTGCATCGCCTCATTCGCGGTCATCGCCTGGACCCGGCGCGCATTTCCGCACGATGGTCTGATCGGGACCGGCTCATCAGCCTGATTCTCGACCAGGTGCGGGCGCGGAGTGATCACGGGAAGGCCTTCGCGCGCGTGTGACGCGTCGTCAAGCGCAGTCGCACGAACCGCACGGCGAACCGCCCGCCCGCGGTCAACGCCACTGGTTGCTTGCCGCGCCCACGATCGCGCCGACGGCTGAGCAAGCCGTGTTCACGGCGTCGTTGTCGAGCCAGCGCAGCCCACGCCGGTACTTGGTCGGCGTGCCACAGCGGTGCACGCGGCGCTCGGTTTCGACTTCGCAACGCGGGCACCAATACATGGCCTGCGCGAGCGCGCCAAGAAGGCTATCCGCCAGCGAACCCGCGAGCCCTCCGGCCAGCCCGGCAAGGACGAGCCTGGCACGCCGGGCCGTGTTTGCCGTGTTTGGCTGGCCGCCGTGGCGCGGGTGTCCGCGCGCAGCGGCCATGACCACGCCTAGGCTGGTGGCGCCGGCCACTGTGGCGGCGAGTCCAAGCGCCGTGATGCCTCCTGAGGTCCCGGGCGTGACCAGGCGCCCGGTGGTAATGAGACGTGGCGCGCGCGGGCTGAGCGTGCCCACCTCCGTCGCCCACGTATCAGCCGTGGCGGCCGCCAGTGCACCAACGAACGCGGCTTCCGTGGTCTCCGTGTGGCGGGCGCCAGATGGCGTCCGTCGCGCAAGCGCGAGCGCGGCGGCCACGCCGCCATTCGCCAGCGCCTGACCAAAATCCCGCCGCGAGCCTTTCGCGAATTTGTCAGCGGCCGCGCGCTGCTTGCGCTCTGACGCGAGACGCGAAAGCAAGCTGGACGAGGCAAAGAAATAGATCATCGCGATGCCCCACCTCCAACCACCAGCGCCGGTCACGCTCGTGCCAACCACCACCGCGCCCGCCGCCCCGCCCAGTGTGAGCGCCGCACGGCGGTGGCCGGCATAGCCAACGCCCGCGCTCAGAGCGGCGGCCAAGATTGTTCGCCTCCACACGTTGCCCATTCCCGGTCCTCTTCGCGTGACAACACACCAACCCGGCCCTGGGGACCGGACACTCGCGCTCAGGGAATGTCCCCGCGCCCCCACTCCCGTAGACGATTCAGAGCCGTAGAGAAGTCACGCGCCCGCGCCGCGGCGCGTCTGCGCGCGAACGACCAGGCGTCTACCACCCGTGATTTGGGCTAGCGTGGTTGCCATCGGCTGGGCGCGGTGATACACTGGGCACCGTCCGTTCCGATTCTGATACGTTGCGATCCGACTCTTACGCGCGCACTTCTCCCCCTCTGGTTTCCATCTCTAGGTTCCATGATCCGGCGGCTCTAGCCGTGACATCGCGCGCGTTGTGCCGTGGTGCGGCCGCCGCGAAAGTGAGGTTGCCCGTGACGACCTGCACCCGCTGTGGGCAATTATCCCCGCTCGGGACCTCAGTCTGCCCGCGGTGTGGGGCTCCGCTGGTCATGTCCGTGGCGGGGGGAGTGGTGGAGGAGCCAGACGGCGGAAATTTGCCGCCGTGGTTGCAGGCATTGCGGGCGGAAACGCAGGCGGCGCGTGGCGGCGTGCCCGGCCCGGCGCCTCAGGCCGTTCCCCGACAGCCGGCGTTTACGGCTGGTTCACTGCTCAGCGAAGACGCCCTACCGAGCTGGATCACGTCCGGTGGCGCGGGTGGCGCTCCGGATGGTGGCGGCTGGGACCAGGCCGCGCCGCGCGCGGCCACTCCCGCTGGATGGGGTGGCGCACCCGCGCCGGGCAATGGCTCCGTGCCAGGCAATGGTTACGTGCCGGGCAATGGCTACGCGCCGGTTGGCGCACCCGCGCCGGGTGCCAGCCCTGGCCTGGCGCCCAGCATGTCGGCGGCCGCGCTCTTTGACGAAGCGGCGCTCCCGGATTGGCTCCGCGGTTCCGGCCAGGGAGCGGATTCCGCGCCAACGGGCTATCCCGGCGCGCCAAATGGGGCTCCGGCTTATGGTGGCGGCTTCTCCGACCCTGGTAACGTCGCGAGCGCGTCGGCGTTTGGAGGCGATGCGCGCTCCGGTGCGCCCTATCCTGGCCGCGGCCCGTCTGACCACATGGCCGCCCAGTCGCTTCTTGAGTCGGCGTCATTGCCAAACTGGCTTGGCGGCCCGGCCGCTCCGCAAGCTCCGGCCGCGCCAATGAGCGCCATGGGAACTCAAGGTATGGCCGCCAATACGCTCATCGACGAGCGCTCCCTGCCGGCCTGGATGCGCGAGGAGGAGCCCGCCGCGCCGTCGCCTCAAGATCCGCATTCGTCCGGATCGGGGGCTGTCTCGCAGTGGCTGGCCGCGCCAGAGACCGAGGAGCCGCTTCCACCGTGGCTGAATCAGGTCTACTCCGCGGCGCAGGTGCCCCGGCTGGAACCCATGCCGCCCGTGCCCGCGCCTTGGACCGGCGCGCCGGGAGCACTGCCAGCACAGCGCCTCTTCGACGACGCCGCGGTGCCCGAGTGGATGCGCGGTGCCGGCGGCGGGCCCGCGGGAAGCGTCGGCCCAGGAGCTGGGGCGCTGCCCGCGCCGAGTTACAATCCGCTCGGACAGGGGTCACCAGCGGCGCGCCCATCCGCGCCTGGCCAGGGCGTGGCTTTCTCCGCGTCCGACCTTATCGATCCAGACGCTGTGCCCCCATGGGCGGTTCAGGGTCCGGCGTCGCCCCCGCCCGCTTTCAGTTCCATGGGTGGCTGGGACGTCCCGACTCAGGTGGCTCAGAGTCCGTCAAGCGGGGCCTGGCCCGATGGCGGCGCCGCGAGCATGCCGACCGCGATTGCCGGCGGGCCGGCTCCTTTCGCCGGCGGGCCAGACGCGTTCTCGGCCGCGTCGTTGGTGGACGACGGCAATCTGCCTCCGTGGCTGCGGGGCGATGGCGCCGCTGGTGGCGCCGCGGGGGTACTGGACCGACCGCCTCTGCCTCAGACCGATCTCCCCCCCTGGCTGCGCGAGGGTGGCGATGCGCGGAGAGATGCGGCGGTGCCTGGTGCCTGGCCGAGTCCCACGCCGGCGGTGGACTGGTCAGATGGATCGCTACCAGGGAATGGGTATCCGGGCGCGGCCTATCCCCGCGACCCCGCGATGCCGGGACCCGCGCCGATGGACGCGGCGTGGCCGCCAGACGACCCCGCCGCTCTGATAGAGGCGCCCATCGAGTATGGCGGCGGCGACTACGCCGGACCGGATCCCTATGCTGGTGGCATTGGACCGGACGATCCCTATAACATGGCGAATATGGCTGGCATGGGGGCTATGGACCCCGGCGCGGGCGGGGACTATGAGGACGACCTGGCGGGGCACTACGCCGACCGTTTCAGTGACGAGGGCCGCGAGAGGCCGGCGCGCTTCGGCTACGACTATGATCATCCCGTGGGCGGCGCGCCACGGCCGCCGCAAGGCCATTCACCGGGGGGCGGCAAGAAAGCGGCGGGCGGCAAGCGCAAACGCCTCTGGGGGCGCAAGTAGCCGAACCAAGTAGGCGTTGCGGGAGCGTTAGAAGCGGCGCCGGAGTTGTGCGGTGGCGGACCGTGACGGGCGTGTGGTGAGTGGAGGAGCGGAGAGTGGGCAGCGCCATCGGGACACAGCAGCGGACGACGGGGTCGGGATCGCCGCCAACCACCCGGTCGCTGCTGGTTGTGGACTGCGGATCGGTGTTCACCAAGGTGGCCCTCCTGGGCATGGTGGATGGCCGCTACCGCATGCTCGCACGGAGCCAGGTTCCAACCACGATCGTCCCGCCCCATGCTGA
>JANWHL010000226.1 GCA_025450405.1 Ktedonobacterales bacterium | reverse complement strand
GCCGAGCGGCGTGCTGAAGGCCCATTGCACCAGCGGCGGAGTGAGATGGCCCGTCTGTGGCCCCGTGAGGAGGAAGACGACGAGGAGCAGCGCGATCACCACCGCGCAGATCGCGAAGACCGGCGACCGCCAGCTGCGGTGGTCCATCTGGGAGGACTCGACCTCCGCGCAGCGTGCCGATAGCGAGCGCCTCTGCTGCCTGGTCGTGACCCGTACACGGCTCCCGCTCCGCGATCTCACGGCCGTAGCCAGTCGCCAGGCAATGGCCGTGATGGAGTTGATCGCCCCGTTCGCCGGCCCATTGCTCGGCCGCCGCTTCGTCTCTCAGGAACCGACGGCATCGCCGCGGCCTTGGCCCGCCGCTCCCGCCTTCCGCCCACTGGGGAATCCACGAACCCGCCGGCTCGTCGTGATCGGGATCGCGCTGGCCATCTTCTCCACGCTGCTCCTCGGCGTGGGTATGATTGGACCGATCATTCAGTCCACGCTGACCACCCCGTGACCCTGCGGAGTGCCGGCGAGATGACCTCATCGGAGCATCCACGTCGACGCCGGCCCACACCACCCAGCGTTGTCCGCCCCCTGCCCGAACGGGTAGGAATCGCCCGCCCATTTGGCGCATGGCGTCCCATACGCTGACGCGCTAGGATGATCGCATCGGCGTCTCACGGCGTGCCGCGGACACGGCCGTTGTCGCGCCACGAGAGGGGAGGCCACGCATGGCCGTCGAGCGAACGCCCAACGGCACCTATGGCACCGCGATGCCCAAACTTCCACGCCCCCTGGTGAATGTCTTCACCACCCTCAACGTCGGGTTCTTCCGCTGGTTCGGCGCCCGCATGCGCGTCCAGGGACTCCCGCTGCTCCTCCTCACCACCGTGGGCGCCCGGTCCGGCCAGCGGCGCCAGACCGTGCTGGGCGGTTTCGACCAGGGCGATGGCACCTGGCTGATCGTCGCCTCGGCCGCCGGATCGGCCAAACACCCCGCCTGGTACCACAATCTCGTCAAGCACCCCGACGATGTCACGATGGAGACCGGCGGCCGGACGACACGGGCCCGGGTGGAGTCATTGCGCGGTGCCGAGTATGAGGAGGCGTGGCGGCAGGTCGTGGCGCGAGCGCCCGGCTATGCGTCGTACCGCCAGAAGACCGACCGGACGATCCCCATCGTGCGGCTGTCGCCGCTACCCTGACCCCACTGCCCTGAGCCCACCACCCCACCAGGAGGACCGTATGAGCCATTTCACCGATGCCGAGATCGCCTACCTCCAGAGCCAGCGGCTGGGCCGGCTGGCCACCGCCGGACCCGACGGCCAGCCCCACGTCGTGCCGCTCGCCTTCCGCTACAACCCCGAGACCGACACCATCGACGTCGGCGGCCACGACTTCGCCCAGCGCAAGAAGTGGCGCGACGTCCAGGCCAATCCGCGCGTGGCTATCGTGGTGGACGACCTGGCCTCGACCAGCCCCTGGCGCCCGCGTGGCATCGAAGTCCGCGGCGAGGCCGCGGTGCTCACTACCGGCGGCGAGGCCATCGGACCGGGCTTCGACCCCGACATGTTCCGCATCCACCCCCGGCGCATCGTCAGCTGGGGCCTCGAGCCCTCCGCCGGACCACGCCCCAACGCGCGTTCCGTCCCCTAAACCTCCCAACAGCCGACCGCCCCCACGCACCGGATCTCCAGCGCGCCGCGTCCACTCGCCGATCCGCGATTGTCACAGCTGGTCCGGCCACCACACCGCGTGAGTCCTCGTCCCCTTCCTCCTCCTCCCTCCTTTCCTCCCATTCTCCCTGTGAACCACTCTGCCCCCCCACACGGGCGAGCGGCGTGGTAACATGCTGGCATGATCGACCAGGCCGCCCGTCGCAATCCGGCGCCGCGGAAAGGAAGCCACCATGCCCGCGCAGACGTTTCGTGCCCAGCTCGAACGCCCCGAAGGCGTGGGCACCTGGACCTATCTCCGCATCCCGCCCGCGGTCATGGCCGCCTACGAGGCCAGGGGCCAGGTGAAAGTCACGGGGACCATCGAAGGCCACCCATTTCGCGGCTCCGCCATGCCAAGGGGCGACGGCACACATTTCCTCGTCGTCAACAAGACCATCCGCGACGCCATCGGCGCCCACGCCGGCGCCAGTGTGGAGGTCACGCTGGAGGCCGACAGCGCCCCGCGCGACGTGGACGTGCCGCTCGATCTCGCGCAAGCGCTCGCCGCGGACCAGCCCGCGTGCCAGCGCTTCGCGGCGCTCTCATACTCCCACCAGAAGGAGTACATCGACTGGATCGAGGCCGCCAGGAAGCCCGAAACCCGCACACGCCGCATCCAGGCGACACTGGAGCGCGTGACCACCGGCGCGCGCCTCAAGTCGTGAGCCGGCAACCGCCATGCCCCCACCCTACACCATCGCGCCGCTCGCCGACCGCTGGCGCGCCGCCGCGGAGCTGGTGACCCCCGTTGCTCGCTTCCCGCACGACCCGCCCGCCGCTCAGGATGAGACGCGGAACTTCAATTCCGCATGCCCGCCACACCTCCCAGGCCGTCCATGGTCGCCGGCATGTTCCGCCGCATCACTTTCGGCGCGCCGCCAACTCGATTCGCTCGATTCCGGCTCCGCGTCCCTCCGCGCCTCTCTCTGCGTCCCTCTGTGTTCCTCGTCCCTCCGCCTATCCCCACCGCCGCCGAAGACGCGGTAGCACCTCCTGGGCGTACAGGCGGATGAACCGCGACTGGTCGTCGCCCGGCGCGTGGAAGACCAGGTGGTTGAAGCCCAGCTCCACATACGGCCGGATCTGCTCCACATGCTCCTCAGGATCGTTCGAGACCAGCCAGCGGCGGTGCGCCTGGTCGGCCACGGTCGCCGCCCGCCGCTCCATCTCGCGCGGATCGTCGATGCCCGCCTTGTCCTCCGCCGGCAGCGCCAGCGCCGCCCAGATGCGCGTGTCGGCCAGCGCGCGGTCGCGATCGGTGTCAAACGAGACCTTGACCTCGATCATGTGGTCCAGCCCCGCCACAGCGCGCCCCGACTCCTGGGCCCCGCGCGCGAAGCCCGGCAGCAGCTTGTCGCGGTAGAGCTCGTCGCCCTTGCCCGACGTGCAGATCAGCCCGTCGCCCACCTCGCCCGCCAGCCGCGCCGCCACCGGGCCACCCGCGCCCACGTAGATCGGGATCGGCTGGTCGGGTCGGTCGTAGATTGTCGCGTTGCGCGTGTGGTAATACTCCCCATCCCACGTGACCGACTCCTCGCGCCACAGCTTGCGGATCAGCTCCACCGCCTCGCGCATGCGCGCCAGCCGCTCTTTGGGCGCCGGCAGCTCCGTGCCCGTGGCCGCCACCTCGTTCAGCGACTCGCCCGCCCCCACCCCCAGGATCACCCGGCCGGGGGCGAGCGCACCCAGCGTCCCGAAGGCCTGCGCCACCACGGCCGGCGGATAGCGGAAGGTGGGCGTCAGCACACTCGTGCCCATGAGGATGCGCGTGGTGCGCTCGCCTAGCGCCGCCATCCACGCCGGCGCGAAGGGCGAGTGGCCATCGGTGTGGCGCCACGGCTGGAAGTGATCGCTCACCCACACGCTGTCGAACCCGTGATCCTCGGCCTCCCGAGCGAAATCGAGCAGCGGGCGCGGGCCGAACTGCTCGGCGGAAGCTTTGTAGCCCAGCAGCAGCTTGCGTCCCTGGAAATCGGCGCTCATGGTGTCCCCTCCGGTATGCGAATGTCGCGCGTGCGAACTGCCCGCCGGGCGTGTCGCGGCGGGCTGGCCCGTCCATCTTTTCATTCACGCGCACTGTATCAGACTTCGCGGGTGGACGGCCCGTCCCCATGGCCCCGGCCCCGCCAGCGTGTCACCGGCCGCTCGCCATCTCCCCTTCCCGCTCCCCTCACCCGGCTGTAGGGGCGCACGGTTGTGCGCCCGGCACGGTTGTGCGCCCGGCACGGTTGTGCGCCCGGCACCGTTGTGCGCCGGGTGGGGCCAGGGATGCGGACATCCGTCTCCCCTCGCCATCGCAATGGAGAGGGGCCGGGGGTGAGGTTCCCAAAGACTCAGCGCGAGAGCACCTTGAACGCCAGCTGGCGCCCGTGGCGCTGGCCCATGGCGAAGGCGAACCAGAGGCTGGCCACGCCCACAAGCGCGAGGGCGACCAGGACCAGGAAGAACGCCGTCGTGAGCCCCACTTCGCTGATCAGCTCGCGATCCCTGAGCAGGAAGAGATCGCCCGGACCGACGAGTCCGCTCACCCCCGCCAGCGCACCGCGGCTCACCTCGGCCCATCGCGCATTCGTGCCATGCTCATCGCGCACCACCTCCATGCCCGTCGGACATCCCATGCGCCGCCCGCCCCTGGCCGGCCCACCGTTCGCATCCGTCTGGTCGGCCGCCAATCCCGCCATCCAGTATTCCCTCGAAAATAGCCCGTGGTCCTCACGCGGTGCTCGACGCGCAGGATGACACGCGGAACTTCAATTCCGCATGCTCCCCCGATCACCCCGCTCGCCCTCGGTCGCGCCCATTTTCCCTCGTCTCGCTGACGGCTCGCCGCCAGGGCACGTACACGCGGCACGTCAATTCCGCATCCTCGCCCCCCCACCTAACGCGCCCTTGGCCGCCGCACTGTTCATCCGCCTCGCCCATGTTCCTTCGTCTCGCCGCGACGTCGCCCGACACGGATTCCTCCTTGACGCTCTCCCTCCGTCCATGTTACTATCTAGTCACACTTACTAAGTGACACTACATATTCGGCGGGAGGTGCCATGCGCGACGATTTCGCCGACCTCGGCCGCTTCACCGACGTCTCGCTACTCATCCTGCTCAGCCTCGCCGGCGCGGCGCGCCACGGCTACGCCATGATCGAGGACATCGAGCGGTTCAGCGGTACCCTGCTGGAGCCCGGCACGCTCTACGGCGCCCTGATGCGCCTGGAGAAGAAGGGCTGGATCGTGCCCCTGCCAGCGGAGGACCGCCGCCAACCCTACCAGCTCACCGAGACCGGCGCGGCGGCCCTGGCCCTCCAGCTAGCCACGCTGCGGCGGATCGTCACCGTCGGGGAGCATCGCCATGCCCTGGCCTGAGCGGCGGGAGGTCAACCGCGGATAGAGCATTCACAAAGAGGCGGGGTCCCCCCCCTGGGAGCTGGGGGGCGTGGTCCTCCTTCCGGCTCCCCTCTCCCGTCGCAACGGGGAGGGGCTGGGGGAGAGGACCCTGGGGTCCCCCACTGGGGGCACACAGAGGAGCGGAGAGAAGACCGAGACGGCGAACCGCGTCAGGGCGTGGGGATAGCTGAGCAGTGCGTAGCGGTACGCACTGCCCGCACGGGAAGGACGGCGCCCGCATGACCGAACAAGACGTCGCGGCACGCGCCGGCACCCGCGCCCAGCGCTGGGCGCGCGCGGCGCTCCGGCTCTATCCGCGCGCGTGGCGCGCCCGCTACGGCGTGGAGGTCGCCGCCCTTCTGGCCGACCACCGCGCCAGCCTCTGGACCCTCCTCGATGTGCTGCTCGGCGCGCTCGACGCCCACCTGCATAGGGATCTGCTCCCCGAAAGGATCGTCTCCATGGCTCACCGCATCCGCACCAGCGAGATCGCCATCTTCTGCGCGTACATCCTCTTCTTCATCCCCTGGCTCGCCCTCCTGCGCATCCCCGATCCCCTCCCCGAGTGGCACGCGGATGTCGCGGCCCATCCCGAGCTGGCGCCTCTCTTCAGCGCCATGGAGATTGCGGGCTACATCGCCTTCCTGGCCATCGCCGCGGGCGCCCTCCCCATCGGGTTCGCCGCCTTGCGCCAGGCGTTCGCCGCCCGCCGCCACGCGGTGCTGCTCCCGCTCGGCCTGGCCGCGCTGCTCGTCGTCCTCTATGTCGCCCTCTCGGCGGTCGTCTTCGTGATCATCAGCGGCAGACCGGGCACCGGCATCCGTCCGTTGCGTCCCGGCGACGCGGTGCTCTCCCTGGTCTGGCTCGCCGCCTCACTCATCGGTGCCGTGGCCGGCCCCTACCTCGTCGCGCGCGCCATCGCCCGCAGCGACCTGAGCCTCGGCGTTGTCCGCCTCGCGCTCTTCCCCGCGGTCGTGGCCGTGGCCGCCATCGCCGCCGGCACCGCCGCGGCCCTCGCGCTGACGCTCATCACGGCGGTGCGCTCGCCCGACCTCTACAACCCCATCGCCTCGCCCATCGCCGTGTTCCTGATGCTCGCCGCCACCGCGCTGGCCGTGGCCGCGCTCTGGCGCGCCCTCACCATCCGCCCGGATGTCGCGGGGGCGTAAAGCCGCGATTACGTTTGCTGGTACCTCGTGGCCGCCTTGCCATGCTCCGCGCAGAGGAGGGCGTAGGTGATGCCTTCCGCGTTCTCGATGACGTCGAACGCCTGACCTTCCTCGGGCGTCAAGCCCCGCAAACTCGCGTGCAACGCCTCTCCGTCCTCCGCCCCGCGGGCACGGTTCGCCTCCCAGTTCTTCCTGTGCTCTTGCCGTTCCTCCTCTGATACCGAGGCCTGAGACACGTACAGCGGCATGATCGCCTGAATGGTCTCCACTCGGTCCATGTCGCCTCCTCTCTGTGCTCAGGCTCCCATTCTACAGCGAACGCCCCCGCGACTGGGCCATGAATACGCCGGTCGCCCGAGCCACGCACGTCTCTCGCGCCCCCCACGCGTAAGAGCCGAGGGGCTTAATCCCCCTCGGCTCTCCATCCTTGTCCGCTCTCTTTGTCCTCTGTTGCCTCTTTGTGAATCGCACTCTCCGCGTCTCCTCGGCGTCCTCCGCGCCCTCGGCGGTTAATTCCCCCGCACTCCGATCCTCCGTGTTCTCTGTGGTTTCATCTCCGCTTCTCCTCCGTGTCGTCATTGTGGATGCTCTCCGCGCCCTACGTCACGCGCGCCAGGCTCGGCGCGAAGCGCTCGTGGGCGCCCGAGGCGACGAGACTGCGCATGCGGTCGAGGGCGTCCCAGACGTCCACGAAGCGCGTGTACGCGGGAGCCGGCCCCAGCCGGATGGCGTCCGGGGTGCGGAAGTCAGGGAGCACCCGGGCCTCCGCGATCAGCGCCTGGCAGATGCGGTAGGCGTCGGGATGGCGCAATGCCACATGCGCCCCGCGGCGCTTCGCATCACGCGGCGAGCCCAGCTCGAAGCCCAGCGGCCGGAGCCAGACTTCCCAGAGTTGGATCAGGTATTCGCCCAGCGCGACCGCCTTGGCGCGCAACGGCTCGATCCCCACCTCGGCCAGCACCTCCACGCCCGCCTGGATGGCGAGCACCCCAAAGACCGTGGGCGTCCCGGCGAGAAAGTGCCCAATGCCCGGCGTGGGCTCATAGCGCGGACCCATCTCGAACTGGTCGCGCTGCCCGAACCAGCCCCAGATCGGCTGGCGCAGCTCGTCCTGGAGCGCGCGGCGAACGTAGAGGAAGGCCGGCGCGCCCGGACCAGCGCTGAGATATTTGTAGGTGCAGCCGACGGCCAGATCAG
This sequence comes from Ktedonobacterales bacterium, assembly GCA_025450405.1. Lineage (GTDB taxonomy): Bacteria > Chloroflexota > Ktedonobacteria > Ktedonobacterales > JADMIN01 > JANWHL01. The sequence goes on along the minus strand of JANWHL010000226.1, from coordinate 356 downwards.
CCCCCGTGCCCTCCAGATCGATCGGCACCGCGCCGACCGAGTGGCAGAGGTCCCAGAGCGCCAGCGCGCCCGCCTTGTGCGCCGCCGCCGTGATCGCCGCCATGTCCTCCAGCGCCCCGGAGCGATAGTTCACATGCGAGAGCGACACCAGCGCCACGTCCGGGCCGAGCGCGCCGCGCAGCCGCGCGAGCCCCAGCCCCTCGCCGGGGTCCGCCTTCAGCGGACGTAGCTCCATCCCCCGGCTCGCCGCCAGACTCTCCAGCACGTAGCGGTCGGTCGGAAAGTTGTCGTCGGAGGTGAGGATCACCCGGCGGCCCGGGCGGGCGTCCAGCGCGGCGGATGCCAGCTTGTAGAAG
>JANWHL010000225.1 GCA_025450405.1 Ktedonobacterales bacterium | reverse complement strand
GCGCGCCGCCAGCGAGTTGCCGCCACCCAACGGGCTGGCGTATCGTAGGGCCGGGGACGCCGCCACCTGTCACACCCCACCGAGCAGTTGCGAGAGGAGCAACGACGTGCAACCAGCGCCAGCAGTTACCGCCCGTGTGCAGTCCGAAGGTCCGGTGGAGCGGCTCTTCCAGCGCGGCCACGATCCATTCACCATCGTCATCTTCGGCGGGACTGGGGACCTGGCCGCGCGCAAGCTGCTGCCAGCGCTGTTTAACCTCATGGTCGAGGAGGCCCTCCCCGAAAAATTCTCGGTGCTCGGTGTGGCGCGCGGCCAGATCGACGATAACGCCTTCCGCGCGCATGCCCGCCAGGCCATCGACACCTTTTCGCGGCTCACGCCCGTGCGCGAGGAGAATTGGCAGCGCTTCGCCCCCCATCTGCATTACCAGGCGGGCGACCTGCGCGACCCCGCCCTCTACCAGGCCCTGGGCAGCTGGCTCCAGCATTTCGAGCAGATGGATGGCACGGGCCACAACCGCCTCTACTATCTGGCCCTCGCGCCGGGCAATTCACCAGACGTCGTAAAAGCCCTCGGCGCCACCGGCCTGGCGCGTGAGGATCCGCCGCGCACGTGGGCCAGGGTGATCATGGAGAAGCCATTTGGCCATGACCTCGCGAGCGCGCGCGATCTCAATCAACAGGTCAACACCACCTTCGCTGAGGACCAGGTCTACCGGATCGATCACTACCTTGGCAAGGAAACCGTCCAGAACATTCTTGCCCTCCGGCTGGCCAATGGTATCTTCGAGCCCGTCTGGAACCGCCGCTACGTGGATTATGTGCAGATAACAGTGGCCGAAACCGTCGGCGTGGAGCACCGCGGGGCCTACTATGAACAGGCCGGGGCGCTACGCGACATCGTCCAGAACCACATGCTCCAGCTCCTCTCGCTCACCGCGATGGAGCCGCCAATCAGCTTCGCCGCGGACGCCGTCCACAATGAGAAGGTGAAGGTGCTCCAGGCCACCATGCTCCCGCACGACGTGCCCATCCAGCGCGCCACTGTGCGTGGCCAGTACGGCCCTGGCGTGGTCGACGGCCAGAATGTCCCCGGCTACTGCCAGGAACAGGGCGTTGCCCCGAACTCCAGTGTCGAAACCTACGCGGCCCTCGAGCTCCATGTGGACACCTGGCGCTGGTCCGGCGTGCCGTTCTATTTGCGCACGGGCAAGCGACTGGCGCGGCGCGTGAGTGAGATTGTCATCCAGTTCAAGTGCCCACCCCTCACGCTGTTCCATGCCGTGGGCGAGCATGACGTTGAGTCCAACGTCTTGGTGCTGCGCATCCAGCCAGATGAAGGCATTGGGCTGCATTTCCAGGCCAAGACGCCTGGCGGCAGCATGCGCGTGACGCCGGTCGTCATGGACTTCAGCTACACCCAGGCTTTCTCCATCGCCTCACCAGAGGCATACGAGCGCCTGATCTTCGATGCCATCGTCGGTGACAAGACCTTGTTTGCCCGCCGTGACGCCGTGGAGGCCTCGTGGGCGCTGATTCAGCCGGTGCTGGACACCTGGGGCAACTCGGGGGTGGACGGAGTGCACACGTATCCATCTGGTACGTGGGGTCCGTCCGACGCGGACGCGCTCCCCGCCCACCACGGATTCACCTGGCGCGTCCCGGATAACGGCGCGCGTGCGACCAAATAGCCCGCGCGCTCCGTGGTGTGGCGGAGGCGAACACGTGGTGGTGAGCGATGCCGGCGAAGAACCGCGAGCACTGGCGCGTTTGGGCAGGCGACATCCTGGCCCATGACGACGCCTGGATGATTCTCGATGTCGAAGCGACGGGCGGGGGGCTGGAGGACGACATCACCGAGGTGGCAGCGGTCACGCCTGGTGGCCGCGTGCTGGTTGACACACTCATCCGGCCAACTATCCCTATCCCCCCATTCGTGGTTGCGCTCACCGGCATCACCGACGCTATGGTCGCGCCCGCGCCACCGTTTGCCGCGGTGTACACGCGTGTGCTCAAATCTCACCTGACCGGTCGCGGCGTCATCGCCTATGACGACACGTCCGACATCCGGATCCTGCGCCGCAACATTCAGCGCCATTGTCACATCGCATGGAATCCCATCGGCCACCACGACCTCATGCGCGCGTACGCGAGCTACCGTGATGAGCGGTATCCCGCCGGCCACGCGCGGGCGGGCCGCGTCCGCATGCATCGACTGGAGTCCGCCTGCCACCAGATGGACATCCCCCACCCCCACGCCCATCGAGCCCTCGGAGACTGCCTCGCCAGCGCCGCTCTCTTGCGTGCGATGGCAGGCTGATACCATCTCCGCCCAGGCCACACCAGGGGCTTCCCGCGAAAATAGTCGGCCGCCCCCCACAAGTCGCCCGCCGCCCGCACGCCCCGCCCGACGCACAGGATTACACGCGGAACTTCAGTTCCGCATCCTCCCCCAACCTCCGCGCTTGCCCCTGGCTGTCGCGCTTGCCCGTGGTCGCGCCCATTCTTCAGCGATCAACCCCACACCGGCAGCAGGATGACACGCGGACCTTCGATTCCGCATTCTCGCCAGTCGCTCCGCCCGCCGGCAACTGGAACGCACTCCCCATGGCTCCCCTCCAGCCGCCCGCTCGCCCCGAGGTTGGTGCGTGTGGGGCGTCCGGTGGACGCCCGGTTGGACGCCCGGCGCGTCTTCAGAGGGTCTCTCGGGGAGACCCGTCGCCGGGAAACCGCCACGACGCGCCACGATGTGGTCTGAGCGTCAGCGCCAGCGAAACGCGGTACGCCTTCGAACCGATGAGCGTTTGCCCGGGGTGACCGCGCCATCGAACCTCTCGACCGCGACCGTGAATTGACGTCTGGCGGCCGGCAACCTACAATGCGGTTGCGCACGGTTCGGCTTGCGTACCGGGCTTCGATGTCGTCGGCCCGAGCCAGGCGTCCTCAGAGACCAACCACCATAGCCATCGCGAGGTCACCCGATGCCCGCTGACGAACCAGAACCGGTCCAGGGCGACAGCGCACGCCCAGGCAGGGCGGACCTTGTAATCGACAACATCTCGCGGCTGGTAACCCTCGCGCGGGGCGCCGCGGCGGGGGCCGAAGGGCCGCTCGGCGTCATCACGCACGCGGCCCTCGCCGCACGCGCGGGCCGCATCATCTGGTGCGGCCCGGCCGCTGACCTTTCCGCGGCCGTGTCGGCGGAGTCCGCGCGTCATATGGACGCCGGCGGGCACGCGGTGATTCCGGGTTTCGTCGACTCGCATACCCATTTTGTCTTCGCGGGCGACCGCGCGGAGGAGTTCCAGCTCCGCCACGCTGGCGTCTCGTACGAAGAGCTCGCTCGCCAGGGCCGTGGCATTCTCAGCACCGTCCGCGCGACACGCGCCGCCGCGCCGGAGGCATTGCGGGCAAGCGGCGCGGCACGCCTGCGGAGTTTCGCCGCCCACGGCACCACCACCGTGGAGGGCAAGACCGGCTACGGGCTGGACCATGCGTCGGAGTCCACCTGCCTCGACGTGATGGCCGACCTCGCCAACGACCCGGACCTGCCCGCCGTTGTTCCCACGTTTCTGGGCGCGCACACTGTGCCACCTGAGCTGCGAGACACACCTGGTGGCCGCGCCAAGTATGTCGATCGCGTCTGCGACGAAATGTTGCCGGCCTTCGCTGGTCGCGCACGCTTCTGCGACGTGTTCTGCGAGCGCACCGCGTTTACGGTGGACGAGACACGGCGCATTCTGGAGCGCGCCACCGATCTGGGCTATCTCCTGAAGATACACGCCAATCAGCTGAGCGCGAGCGGCGGCGCCGCCATCGCGGCGGAGCTGGGTGCCGTCTCGGCCGATCATCTGGACTTCGCGAGCGACACCGACCTCGTCGCCCTCGAGGCCGCCGGCGTCGTGGCCACTTTGCTTCCCGGCTGCTCGTTCGCGCTCTCAACGCCCTACCCCTCTGGACGCCGCATCGTCGACGCCGGGCTGCGCATTGGGCTCGCCACCGACTTTAATCCTGGCACCAGCTACTCCGAGAACATGCAGATCATGATCGCCCTGGCTGTCTCCGCGATGGGGCTCACCCTCGACGAAGCGCTGCGCGCCGCGACTCTGGGCGGCGCCGCGGCCCTGCGGCTCGAGGAGGAGGTCGGGAGCCTGGAGCCGGGCAAGCGCTGTGATCTCGCGATGCTCAGTGTCCCAGATGAGCGCGAGCTGGCGTATCACTTTGGCGTGAATCTCGTGGATCGGACCGTATTCCGCGGAAGGGAGGTCGCCGCCAATTCGACGTCGCGCTGACCCGAACCGCGGTCAGCCGCGCAAGGCGCTGTAATCACCTCGCGATACGCGGACAACTCACACCGCTGGGCATCTTGTTCGTATGTATGGTAGGATGCTTCTTATTCCCTGGCCCGATTGGGGGTCCAGCGGAGTGAGTTCGACCCGCTACCCGTGTGCCCGTGAACGCCGCGACCAATCCTGGGCGCCGCGGCATGCGGGCCCGCATGTGCCGCGTTCCGCGGCAGAGGAGAGAGCACATGGACTTATTCCCCGAAGCTCTGGCAATCCTCCTGGCGGCTCTTGGTCTCAGCTCTGTCGCCGGTCTGCGCGCGTACTTCCCGCTGCTGGCGGTGGCCGTTGGCAGCAACATCACCGGCGCCAACGGCGAGCCCATCATACCGCTCACCCCGGCATTCAAGCATCTCGGGTCGGGGTGGTTTGTGGCCTTGCTCATCATCCTCGTCCTGGCCGAGTTTACGGTCGACAAGATCCCTATCCTCGACCACATCAGCGACGCCCTGCATACGGTCATCCGGCCGCTTTCGGGCGCCATCATCATGGCGGGCACCAGCAACCCGATCAGCGACCACAACATTTGGGCGGCCGCGGCGGTTGGCGCCGTGCTCGCCCTCGTCGTGCATTCCACCAAGGCCGCCGGCCGCACCGCGTCCACGGCGACCACAGCGGGCATCGCGAATCCGTTCGTCAGCACGGCCGAGGACATCCTCACAGGCGTCACGTCGGTGGTCGCGCTGCTCTTCGCTTGGCTGGCGGTTGCGGCGCCCATCATCGGCCTGGCGCTGATCATCATCCTGGCCGCGCTGCTGGCCTACATCGTTTGGCGGCTCGTCGCGGCCCTCCGCAAGACACGCCGGCTTCGCACCGACGCGCCGATCAGCTGAGGCCCGCGAGTCGAAACCCTGGCAAGGAGGACCGTATGCCCGCCCGTCCGGATGGCCGCGCGGCGGACCAGTTGCGCCCCGTGCGCATGACGGTCAACTACCTCAAACACGCGGAGGGCTCGGTTCTCATCGAGGCCGGTGATACACGGGTACTTTGCGTCGCGAGCATCCAGGAAGGCGTTCCCGCCTTCCTGGAGGGCCGTGGCCAGGGCTGGCTCACGGCGGAGTACGCTATGCTCCCGCGCTCCGGACTCACGCGCTCCCCGCGCGAGTCGGTCACCGGCAAGGTCGGCGGCCGTACCCACGAGATTCAGCGCCTCATTGGGCGCTCGTTGCGCGCCGCATTGGACATGCGCGCCCTGGGCGAGCGCACTATCACCCTGGATTGTGATGTCCTTCAGGCGGACGGCGGCACCCGCACGGCGGCCATCACGGGGGCATGGGTGGCGCTTCGGCGTGCCTGCGACGCGTTGCGCGAACGCAACGTCCTGCGCGCCGACCCGATCGTCGCGCAGGTGGCCGCCGTGAGTGTTGGCGTGGTGGACGGCGCACCCATGCTCGACCTGAACTATGCCGAGGACTCCCACGCGGACGTCGACAGCAACGTCGTCATGACCGACCACGGCACCTTTATCGAGGCGCAGGCGACGGCGGAGGGGCAGCCCTTTCCGCGCGAGACGTTGGAGAGCCTGCTGACCCTCGCCGCGAAGGGGATCGGTGAACTGCTGCAGTTGCAGCGAGCGCACCTCTAGGCTGTGTCATCATCGCGAGGGACGCCATCCGGTGCCCGCCTCAGCTTTGTGGCGAGCGCCTGAGCGGTCAGGCACGGGGGACCAGCGCCATGCGTGACGAGCGCGACACCACGCCCAAGCAATCCCTCCCGGCCGCTCTCCTCATCCACGGCTTCAATGGCGAGCCGATTGACATGGCGGACCCGGCGCGCCATTTGGGGGCACTGGGCTTCGCCACGGTGACCCCGACCCTACCCGGCCACGGCACCACGGCGCGCGACCTCGCGCGTACGGGCTGGGATGATTGGGTGGCGGCCCTCTGGATGACCGCCCGTGAGCTGCTCGAGCACCATCCCCGCACCATTCTGGTCGGCCATTCAATGGGCGCGGCGCTCGCCCTGCACCTCGCCGCGCACGAACCGCGCTTCGCTGGCGTCGCCGCTCTCTGCCCACCACTGCGCCTCTGGCCCGCCGAGGTCCCAGTGGTTGCCCTCGCGCGCCACGTCGTTCCCTACATTCCGACCGCCCCCGAGGACATCCGCGACCACGCGGCGCGCCTCGGCAAGGACCGCAAGGCCTACTCGTGGACGCCGCTCCAGGCGGTCCACAGCCTGATGCGAGCGCTGCCCAGTCTGCGCGCCGAGCTAGTCAATGTGCGGTGCCCGGCCCTGGTAGTCTGTGCCCGACACGATCACGTGGTGCCGGTGCGGGACGGCCTCGCGGTGTTCGCGTTGCTTGGCGGCGCGGATAAAGAGCTCGTGGTCCTGGAGCGGTCGTATCATGTCGTGACCAAGGACCTGGAGCGCGCAATCGTCCGTGAGCGCGTCGGCGCCTTCGCACAGCGCGTCACGGCGCCACGGGTATCGCGAGCGCGTGAGCCAGGAGCCGATGCCGCGGGCGGCCCGCACAGCGCGTGACGGGGCGCTAAGTGCTTGATGGGGAGCATCGCGCGTTGGGCGCGCGGCACCAGCGCGCGGCACCAGACGGCTCACGGACCTCGGTCATCACGGCCGCCGCCACCTAGCAGGCGATTCCCGAATCCCGATACGAGATAGCCCAAAGCGGCGAAGAGCGCACCCGCAATCGGCACCAACGCCAGCGCCACCCAGACACCCCGTCCGCGCCCGAGGCCCAGCGGCAACGCCGCCAACACTCCCACCCAGGCGCAGGCGAACACCGCCCCGGCAATGCCCCACGTGTACGCGACACGCCGCCGTTCTACACTGTTGAGCGCCCGGCCAGACTCGAAGGGCATGAAACCCCGGCGCAAAATCGTGCGCGCTTGGTCCGCCAGGCCCAGCCCCGCGAGCCGGCGCCGGAGCGGCCTCACTCGGCCGCGCCTTCAGGTTGGGCGCCGGGGGCCACGCGGACCGTCGCCGCGTCCGTGCCGTCACGCGCCAGGGGTGAGGCCAGCCCCCATTCGCGCTGGTCCACGAGCAAGCGCTCGATCAGAGGCACCGCCTTGCGCACCATACCGGCCTCGTTCGCGAAGGTCAGTCGGCTGTCGGCTTCGGCGAGTGGGAACCAGCGCGCCTCGTCATATTCGTGGTCATGGAGCGACACGTCGCCGCCGGTTGCCGCGAGCAAGTAATGGAACACTTCCTTACTGTAGCGCACACCCGCTCGCGTGAAGAAATAGTGGATGCTCCCCAGCTCTCCGGCCACCTGGGTGACCAGGCCCGTTTCCTCGCGCACCTCGCGCAGCGCGGCATCCACGGCCGATTCCCCGGGATTCGGTGTACCTTTGGGAAGCACCCAGACGTCCGCTCGGACCCGCCCGACCAGGGCGATCTCAACGCCGGCCAGCGGCTGAGCGTCACCACTGGCGCCCAATACGGCATCAGCGCGTGGAAAAGGCCGGCGAAACACGACGCCGCCCGCGGAAAATGCCCGCACGACCCGTGTTCTTGACATGGCTCCAACTTCGCGCGGCGCCACCCCGCCGCACCCAGCGCTTGATCCGCGGGGGCACCCGCGACCGCTCACCCACCGACAGCGTCGCCCGTCCCTAGACGGCGACCACTCGACCCTTCTCGCGGTTCACGCGCAGGATCTTGAGCAGATATTGCTCGGAATTGACGTAGTACGGGTTGCGTTTGATGAACTTGCCCACGACGGCGATCGGATGCAGTTTGAGCATCTCCACCACCAGCGCCCCAGGCAGCTTGGAGTAGTCGTAGTGCATCAGCGCGATGATCGGCGCGTTTTGAAACGTGAAGATGGCGTCCGACGCGGCCTCATATTTGAGCACTTGTTCGGGGGTCGCCACATCCGCCGTCAGCCAGGTCATGTCCATCGAGATGCGGCACGCTTTGTACCCCTCGCGCTGAGATTGCGCAATGAAGGTTTGGTGCGTGGAGAGGAGGTGATAGGGATCGAAGCGCTTGGCGATGAGCAATGGATCGCGATCGGCGATGAAGTTGAGCTGCCCGGATTCCATAGCCGCGGGGACATCAACACCCGCCTTGACGAGCGCCTGCTCGACTTCGCGAATTGAGGCCGGAGAACCGGCGAAGAGGCACTTTTCCTGGGCGGCCAACCCGACCTGCAAGAGTCTCGCGCTGACCCCCGCGATCTCAGTGACCTTGTTGTAGAGCTGGCAAATGTGCGACCCGGGTGGAATTCGCTCAGATTTCCCCTCGACGCTCAAATCCATGCTGTTGACCTCCGCTTCTCAATCGCCGCATGGCCCGGCGTGTCGCATGGGATCGGCGGCATGAGCGATGACACGGGCCACGAGGCATCATACATCCGGACACGCGGACTGTGCAATGTGCGCGGCGCCGCCGCGCGGGATTTCTTGAGAATGTGGCGCCGATGGGGAAGCGCGCCAGGCACCGGCCGACTATACCTCGACGACGCGTCCAGGATGGCCTCGGCCTCGCGCACGCGGAGTCTTTCAGCACGCGAGTGGCGTCGCGGGCGGCATCGCCGTGCGTTGGGTTTCCGCCGCGGAAGGTGGCTTACAAGCCTTCACACGCATGCTTGGGTACCTGGGCCCGAAGCCCGGCGCAGCCGCGGCGGCGACAGCAGGAGGATAGCACCGTCGCCCTGTAATGTCAAGTGCGCCGCCTGTCGCCTGACACGGAAGATTTCCGCGCGTGCGCGTGGCGGAGCACTGGCGGCGGCGGTATAATCCGACCGAGCGCCCGAGCCTCGTTGATCTTCCCTCGGCTGGTCATGCGCCTGGCAAACCGAGGCGTGGCGCACCTCATCCTGGCGCTGCGGGCCGCGGTCCACGCACCCGCCCGAAAAACAGCCCATACCCATCCCACTTTGATAGATACGCCGAGATTGATACGCCGAGAGGTTCCATGCAAACCCTACCACTTGCCCTGTTCCTGGTGTTGCTCGAGCTCACCGTTGGCGCGTTCGTTACCCTCTTTGCGCTCGACGTACGTGGCGACACCAGTCGCGGATACATCCTGTTCCAGGGCATGCTATACGCGGTATTTGGCCTGCTCACCTACGGCGCGATGCGCGCGTACGCGGAGCCGGCCCTCCTGCGTGGGTTCGGTCTGGACTCCGCGTGGCTCGCTTGGCAGGGTGTTCTGGTTACCACGTTTTGTCTGCTCCTTATTCCGTGGAACATCTTGCTCTGGCTCTCACCCACCCCAAAGCGCGGTGCCATGTCGCGGATAGCCCAGGCGACAGCCCACGCCAGCGCGGTGTCTCCCGCTGTGCCGGCGGAGACGGGCGCGGCGCTGGGCCCGGCTGATCTCCCAGAGACCGATCCGCCGCCGTTTTACACGACGCACAACGCCGCTGCGATGTCGCTGGCGACTGGGCCCGCGCCCACTGGGCACCGTATCAAGTTGGCTCGTCACGCGGTCGGTGCTCTCACGGCGCTGGCTGGCCTGGCCGCCATCTTCGCCGTGGGGATGGCCTATCGTCCGTTGGCCGACGCACGCCTGGGCGGCGCCCTGGTGGTGGGAACATTTCTCGCCGGCGCGCTCGCGCTGGGCGGCGTCACGACAGCCATGCTTCTCGGCCACTGGTATCTGAACACGCCGAGCGCCTCGGGCAAACCGCTGGAGTTTAGCACCGCACTGCTGCTGGGCGCGCTGCTGGCCGAGCTGATCTTCAGCCTCGCGCTCGGCCCGAGCACGGCCCACCCGCTCGCGGGTGCGGTCACCATCGCGCCGGGCACCACCATCCAGACCTCGGGGCAGACCGTGGTGGTCACCACGCCCACCCCGCTGCCGGGCGACCACGTCACGGCGGTGGCGCCACCACGCGAAGCACCACTGGATACTGGCGCGATGATCTGGCTCCAATATGTGCTGGGCTTTCTCGCCCCACTCGGTCTTGGCGGCATCGCCCTGTGGCTGACCCGCGGCCGATCGTTCCAGTCGGCCACCGGGATGCTCTATCTGTGCATGGCCTTTGTCTTCATTGGCGAAATCATTGGTCGTGGGCTGCTCTTGTTCCCCATCCTTCTCTAAATCTCTGGCGCCATATCAGGCGACGTTTCCTATGCCTTTTCCGGTCCGGCGTCGCCCTGGGAGAACTCCTCCTCGATGGGTACGTGGCCACCCCATGGTCGCCCCACTTTTCGGCCTCTCCCACCCACTCAGGCTGGCTCTTTCGTACTCCCAGTTGTCCATCAACCTGGCGCCGCCTATACTTCGCACATGCGTTCAAGGCCACGCCGTAGTCAAACGACCAGGAGAACACGATGCCGGACACTACCGTCGCGGGGTCCATCGAGTCGACAGCCTCCACCATCGACGCGCCCGCGCGACCCGTCACCGTTCACCTCCCCGCCGGACTCAGCGCGCGAACGGCTGGCAAGCGGACCTTTCTGGTGACTGGCGCCACTCTAAGGGACGTCGTAGACGCTCTTGACCTCGCCTGTCCCGGCCTCCGCTTTGATCTTTGCCAGGAGACCGGCGACCTGCGGCAGTTCGTGAACGTCTTTGTCGGCGGCCGCAATGTTCGCCACCTTCAGGGATTGGCTACGCTTATTCCCGCGGGCGTGACCATCCACATTCTACCGTCGGTGGCCGGCGGCTGAGGTGTCGCGCGCGCGAGTATCCGTATGTGCGCTTGCTCGCCTCGCGCCTTGATCCTGGAAGCCACCAATCTCCCGCTTCCGCCTCAGTCGTGAACGCACGTCCGCACAGGGCCGGACACACTCGCCCGGCCACTACTCAAACGGAGGATCCTCCATGCCCAGCACTCCGACCTACCCGCACGGCACCGTCGTCCTGCTTGTTGGCACCAAACGCGGCCTCTTCCGCCTCACATCGCGCGACCGCGCGTCATGGGAGGTCGCCCAACTTGGGCTCGAGCCACGCCGTGTCTACAACGCCGTACTTGACCAGCGATCCAGTCCGCGCATCTTTGCCGCCGACAACGACGACTTCTTCGGGTCTTATATCCGCTATAGTG
>JANWHL010000224.1 GCA_025450405.1 Ktedonobacterales bacterium | reverse complement strand
TGGACATCGCCATCGTCCTGATGGACGTCAGCATGCCCGAGATCGACGGGTTTGAGCTGGCTGCCATGATTCGCCAGCATCCCCGTTTCCAGGAGACGGCGATCATCTTCGTGTCCGGGGTGCACTTTACCGATCTCGATCGCCTTAAGGGCTACGAGGCCGGCGCCGTGGACTACATTCCGGTTCCCGTCGTTCCCGAGATTCTGCGCGCCAAGGTGGGCACGTTCGCCGAACTGCACCGCAAGCGCCGCCAGCTCGAAGAGCTGAACCGCGAACTGGAACGCCGCGTGGAGGAGCGCACCGCCGCCCTCGAGGCCGCGGCGGCGCGCCTGCGCGCGAGCGAGGAGCGGCTACAGGTGATCCTGCGCAACACCAGCGCTGTCATCTATCTGGTCGGCCCGGACGATACCTTTCTGCATGTGAATCGTGGCTTCGAAGCGTTGTTCGGCTGCCACAATGACGAAATTCATGGCCTGCCGCTGCGTGCGGTGCTGCCGCCCAACGTGGCCGCCATGTATGCCGCCAACCACCGCCGCGTCGTCGCCGAGGGTGCCTCCGTCGAATTCGAGGAGGTCATCCCGCGGCCCGACGGCGCACGGACCTATACATCGATACAGACACCGCTGTTCGATGACGCGGGCCGGCCGGCGGGCGTTGTGGGAGTCGCCACCGACATTACTGAGCGAAAGCGGGCGGAAGACGAGCGCGCCGAACTTCTGCGTCGCGAGCGCGAGGCCCGCCTGGAGGCGGAGGCCGCCACTCAGGCGCGCGACGAGTTCGTCTCCGTGGCCGCGCACGAGCTCAAGACTCCCGTCACCGGCCTGCGGACCACCGCTCAGGTCATGGCGAGGCGAGTGACGAAGGCGGGCCTCGAGATACCTGGATGGCTCAGTGATGGACTGCGCGTCGTCGATCAGCAGTCAGATCGGCTGGCGCGTCTTATCGGTCAATTGCTCGATCTCTCACGGCTCGACCAAGACAATCTGCTTGGTGAGCGCACGGCCACGGACCTGGTGGCATTGGCCGAGCGGCTGGTTGCGGCCGCGCGCGCCCGCGCTACGCAACACAGGCTGGTCCTCACAACCGATGCGAGCGTCGTGGTCGATGTGGACATGGTCAGCATCGAGCAAGTGTTGAGTAACCTGCTCGACAACGCGATCAAGTACAGCCCCGACGGTGGCCAAGTTGACGTCGAGGTGGGCGCGCTGGAGGACGGACGGGCCCGCATGGCCGTTCGGGACCGTGGCCTCGGTATTCCCCCCAAGAAGCGCGGGGCCATTTTCGAGCGTTTCTATCGTGCCCACGGCGACGACCATCGCTCCGGTCTCGGCCTCGGCCTGTACATCTCCCAACGGATTGTCGCTCTCCACGGTGGCGAGATTGTGGCCGAGTTTCCACCCGATGGTGGCACGCGCTTCATGGTGCTCCTGCCGACGCGGGCAACCGCTCGGGAGCGTGGGCGGCCGCGCGCGAAGTCCGCCGCGACCAGCCGCGGAGAATGAGGCCGTCGCTAATCGCGCTCCAGCATCGTTTAGCGTGCTTGAATTGTCGAGCGTGCTTGACTTGTCGAGCGTGCTTGCCGCTTGGGTGAGACCAAGGTATACTTGGACCGTAGTGATCCCCCCGCGGGCGGTCAGCCACCGCGCGCCAGCATTGGAAAGCGAGACATGGCATGCCGTTCGTCGGAGGTACGCATTGGCCAGAGCTCCTGGTCCTCCTGCTCATCGTGCTGCTCGTCTTTGGTGCGAGTAAGCTCCCCCAGATTGGCTCCGGCATGGGCAAGGCCATCAAAGAGTTCAAGCACGAGATGACCGACGTGACTGATGGCGGCAAAGACGCGGCCAAGCTGGCGCCGCCGGCCCAGGGGACCGAGGCCGAGTAGCGCGCGCTCCCCACCGTGTTGGCGTCTCGCGTCGCCTCGCTGGATCGGTAAGGCGAATACGCGGCTGGATGTCGTCTGGCTAAAGGAGTGCCAATTGGATCCGCTGAGCGCCGTGCGCGACCTCTATGCGCACAACGCCTGGGCCAACGCCCGGACGCTCGCCGCTTGCCAGAATCTGGACGCGCAACAACTGGATGAGCGCGCGCCGGGCACCTATGGAACGATCGAGGACACCATCCGCCATATGGTCGGCGTTGAAGACGCGTACATCCACATGCTCCGCGATCAGCCGCTGAGTGACATGGGCGCGACCGACGCCTATTATGCCCAGGATCTGGCGTGGTTCACCCAGCGATCGGCGCGGTTAGCGCGCGAATACGCTGATCTGGTGTCCAGCATCGGAGCCGATGCGCTCATGTCGCCGCTCCGGGTGCCGTGGTTCGATTTTGCCCTCACCAAGCACGATGGCCTGATCCAGGTGCTCACCCACTCTGGCCAGCACCGCGCCCAGATCCTCTCGGTCCTGGGCGAGCGCGGAATAGACGTCCCCAACCTCGACTATGTCGCGTTTGTCGAGGAGCGCGCCGCCCAGCCCGCACCGGGCGACGGGTCTCCCCCAGAGACCCTCTGAAGACGCGGCGGGCGTCCGCCGGACGCCCCGACGAAGCCTCCGGCGACGAAGGCCATCGACGTGGCCTGGGCGGAGAGGGCAGACGAAGGCCAGCGGCGTAGCCTGCGCGGCGATGGGATTAGCGCGCCGCCGCGATCGCGTCCAGCGCCTCCACGCTCTCCAGTGACGAGAGATCGCCCAGGTCCGCCTTGCCCAGGTGCTTCGCGCGGATCAGCCGGCGCAACACCTTGCCATTGCGGGTCTTGGGAAGCTGCGCGACGAAAAGCACGGATTCCGGCTTCAGCGCCGGACCCAGAGCGCTCGCCACGGCCGCGCGTATCGCGTCGCGCAGCGCCTCCGATTCCTGGACGTCCGTGGCAGGGACGGCAAAGACCACCAGCGCCTCGCCCTTGATCGGGTGCGGCACGCCGATCGCCGCCGCCTCCACGACGCCCGGCACCGCTACCGCCGCCGATTCAGCTTCCGCCGGGCCCAGCCGCTTGCCCGCGACCTTGATCGTGTCGTCGGACCGGCCGAGGATGTACCAGTAGCCATCCCGGTCAATCGCCGCCCAGTCCCCATGGATCCAGACGCCCGGCACCCGACTCCAGTACGTCTCCAGATAGCGCTCGGGGTCGTGCCAGAAGCCGCGCGTCATGCCTGGCCACGCGCCGCGGATCGCGAGCTCGCCCACCTGGTTGCGCACGGGGCGGCCCGCCTCGTCCACCACGTCGGCAGGGACGCCGGGTACCGCGCAGGTGAATGAGCAGGGTTTCTGCGGCTGGAGAACGGTGCAGCCGACGATGCCGCCTGAGATTTCGGTCCCGCCCGAATAATTGATGATCGGCAGCCGCCCCTGACCCACCACCTCCGAAAACCAGCGCCACGGCCCGGGATTCCATGGCTCACCCGAGGCCCCCAGCACGCGCAGCGCGCTGAGATCGTGACGGCGCACCAAGTCGTCGCCGTGGGCCATGAGTGAGCGGATTACGGTGGGCGCGATGCCGATGACCGAGACCCGGTGCCGCTCCGCGAGCGCCCAGAGCCGGTCCGGCTCGGGATAGTCGGGCGTCCCGTCATAGATCACGAGCGTCGCCCCGATGAGCAGGGTCCCACTGACCGCCCAAGGACCCATCATCCAGCCCATGTCGGTGAGCCAGAAGAGCGTGTCGTCGGGCTGGACGTCGAAAAGGTGGGCCATGTCCTGCGCGCCCTTGACGGGGAAGCCCGCGTGGACATGGACAGCGCCTTTGGGCCGGCCGGTCGTGCCAGAGGTGTAGATGAGCATGTACGGGTCTTCCGACGCCGTCAGCTCCGTGTCGGCCACGGGTGACTGCCCGTCCACCAGCTCGTGCCACCAGACGTCCCGCTCGGGGTGCCACACGACATCGGCGCCGGCGCGGCGCACCACAAGCATCCGGCGCAAGTCGGGCGCTTCATCGGCCGCGGCGTCGGCCGTCCGCTTCATCGGCACAATCTTGCCGCGACGGGCAAAGCCGTCGGCCGTGACCATCACCGTCGCGCCGCTATCGCGGAGACGCGTGGCCACCGCCTCCGCGCCGTAGCCGGAGAAGATCGGCGTGTAGACGGCGCCGATCCGGCCGCAGGCGAGCGTGGCGGCGACCGTCTCTGGGATCATCGGCATAAAGATGGCGACGCGGTCACCTTTGCCCACGCCAAGCGTCCGCAGCGCATTGGCGGCGCGGTTGGTCAGATCGCGCAGCTCGGCGTAGGTGAAGCGGCGCACGTCGCCGTCTTCGCCCTCCCAGATCAGCGCCGTGCGCGACGCCCTGGGTCCGTCCGCGTGCTTGTCCAGCGCCGTCGCCACGTAGTTGAACTGGCCATCAACGTACCATTTCGTCCACGGCACGCCGGCGGACGCGTCCATGACCGTGGTGTACGGGCGCTGCCAGACCAGGCCCAGGTCCTCCGAGACCGCGTCCCAGAACCACTCCGGGTCGCGGGCGGCGTGCTCGTTCAGCGCGGAGACGTCGGCGATCGCGTGCTGGTCCATGAAGCGCCGTAGCCGGCTGTGCTCGATGTAGTCCGCGCTCGGCGTCCAGGCGACCGGCTGGTCTTGCCCTTCCCACTCCGCGCCGGTGGCTGGCGTGCCAGTCGGTGGCGTGCCGGGTGTCTCGGCCATTGGTCGCCCTCCCTCCGCGCATTCGGTAAAGATGAGACGCGATGCTTCAGCCAGCGTGACGGGCTTCACAGGTTGGCTGAGCGACCGTGTCGGTCGGCTGAAGTCGTTGCGAGTGCGAAAACATCATAGCACGCCGTATGGCGACTCGGACTGGCGGCTCTGGTGCTTTCACACCTTCCGGGGATTCGGCGACTTCCGCGCCTGGTTCTGGCTGTGCGAGCGGCCCGCCCTGACGTGTCCACGCCGCCGACAGTCTGTTTGGTCACGACTGCCGCTGGCACTGGTTGTGGGTGCGCTCGCGGAGCGGCGCCAGTCGCGCGCGCTACGTCTCCGCGCGCGTTTCGCGCATCGCCACTGGGATCTCTGGCAACAAATCGCTTGCGAGCAGCCCCGCGTCGCCAAGTTGCTCACTCACGGCCAGCCCCGCTCGGCCATGCAGGTAGACCGCCAGGCTGGCCGCGTCGAACGGGTCGGCACCCTGGGCGAGCAGGCCAACCACGATTCCAGCCAGGACATCGCCCGTCCCCGCCGTCGCCAGCGCAGGATTTGGCGGCCAGTAAACGCGCATGGCCCCGGCTGGGTCCGCTATGAGTGTGCAGGCTCCCTTGAGGATTGTCACGGTCCCCCAGCGCGCCGCCACGTCGCGGACGACATCGAACCGGTCGGCGCCGCCGCCCGAGACGCGCTCCCCGCCCCGCAGCCGCGTCATCTCGCCCGGATGCGGGGTGATGACAGTCCGCGGCGGGAGGCGCTCCCACCAGCTCTCCACACGTGCCAGCATGTTCAGCCCGTCGGCGTCCACGATCAGGCGCGGCCGCTGATCGTCCGGCAGGGTTCGCACGCCGTCCAGCGCCGCCAGCAGGACGTCGCGTGTGGCGTCATCCTGGCCGAGCCCCGGGCCAACGAGGAGCGACGAGTAGCCGTCCAACCCATCCAGCAGCACGCGCGCGCGCTCCGCCGCCGGAGCGCTGGCCGGCGGCAGCAGGCGGAAGGTCGTCTCTGACAACTTCACCGCGTATATCGCGGCCATCTCCGTCGTTACCGCCAGTGTCACGAGCCCGGCGCCCGCACGCCCCGCCGCGGTGGCGGCGAGATACGCGGACCCAGGATAGGGCGGCGAACCCGCCAGGACCATCACCTTGCCATAGGTGCCCTTATTGCTTTCCAAGGGCCGCGCGGGCAGCAGTGTTCGTGCGAGACCGCCATCCAGCATCTCCAGCGATACATCGCCGGCCATACCTTCGGGCAGGCCGATTGGTCCCACCACCAGGTCTCCGACGGTACCTGCCCCGGGGAAGATGAACATCCCCACTTTCGGGAAGGCCAGGGTTATGGTCAGATCGGCGCGAAGCGTGCCGGGATCTGCGGCCCCCGTGTCGGCGTCCAGCCCGCTGGGCAGGTCCACCGCCGCCACCACCAGGGCCGGCCGGCGCGCGCGCTCCGCGTCCACCAGCGCGAGCACCTGTCGCATCAGCGGGTCGAGCGGTCGCGCATGCCCCGTGCCCAGCAGGGCGTCGAGCACCACGTCGGTTTGCTCCAGCACCGGGCGCAGCGTCTCCAGGTCGTCCTCGACGGGGATCTCCTTGCCCGCGACCAGCAGTTGGCGGTCTTTCCACACGAACAATCCCAACTGGGCGCCCGCCTCAGCCAAATGTTGCGCGGCCACACGCCCATCGCCGCCATTGTTGCCTGGGCCGACGAGGACCAGCACGGCCATCCCGGACAGGTCACCCCCCACGGCCCCGCGCACGATCTCGGCGATACCGCGCCCAGCATTCGCCATCAGGATCTCTGATGTGAGCCCAAAGTCGTCGCCCGCCTGGCGCTCGATGGCGCGCATGCGCTCGACAGTCACCACCTTCACCAGTGACACCTCCTATCTCCGGGCGTGTCCTCGCGATCCGCGCCTGTGCCGCCGCGCCCAGGGCGACACCTGAGTGGCCGATGCCACGGTAGCCCTACGATCCCTCGCGCGGCATCGCGTCCGCCGAGAGTATACGCGTGCCCGAGCGCTCTCGACCGGGGAGCAGCGACGGAGTCGCGCATTCTCCAACTGGCAAGCCACGTGCTTTCCGCCAGCGTAGCGTTCCGCTTCATATGTCCAGATAGAGGCGTGGCCATGGTTGACACCAATCGTTCTGGCTATCTGCGCATGCCGACGATCCACGGCAATTGGATCGTCTTCACCGCCGAAGACGACCTTTGGCGCGTCCGCGTCCCCGCCGCCGGCGGTCCGGCCGAGCGAGCGGAACGTCTGACCGCCGGCGTGGCCGAGGCCACCGATGCCCACTTCTCGCCCGATGGCACGCGGCTGGCGTTCACGGGCTGCGACGAGGGTCCCAACGAGGTGTATGTCATGCCGGCCGAAGGTGGCCCGGCGACGCGTCTGACCTACCTGGGCGGTGATACCCAGGTTGTCGGCTGGCGCGACGACCAGACCATCGTCTTCCGGTCCAACGCCGGTCAGCCGATGGAGGACTGGATGGCCCTGTTCGAGGTCGATCGCGGCGGTGGCGAGCCGCGCCCCTTGCGCTATGGCGTTGCCCACACCATCGCCTATGGCCCTGGCGGCGCCATCGCGCTCGGCCGTCACACCATCGAGGACCGGCTGCATTGGAAGGGCTATCGCGGCGGTCTGGGCGGCCAGATCTGGGTGGACAGCGACGGCAGCGGCGACTTCACGCGCATCCTCGCCGACCTGTCCGGGCACATCACGTGTCCGTGCTGGGTGGGCGACCGCATCTACTTTCTCTCCAACCATGAGGGCAGCCGCCTCCAGGCCACCGCCAATGTCTACTCCTGCCGCGCGGATGGCACGGACTGCCAGCGCCACACGCACCACACCCGCTGCTATACACGCAATCTCAGTACCGATGGCCAGCGTCTCGTCTTCCAGGCCGGCGGCGACCTCTACCTGCTTGAGCCCGGCGCCCGCGGGTCCACTCAGGTCGCGATCGAGTTGCCGGGGCCGCGGACGCAGCGCGCGCGCAAGTTCGTCGCGGCCGCCGGCTACCTAGATCGCGAGAGCCGCACGGCCGCTCTCCATCCGGGCGGGCGCCACATCGCGCTGATCGCGCGCGGTAAGGCTCTCGCGCTGGGGATCGACGGCGGCGTAGTCATCCAGCTGGGCGATACGGACGGTACTCGCTACCGCCTGCCGGCTTGGCTGCCAGACGGCCGGCGCCTGGTCGCCATCGCCGACCCGAGCGGCTTCGGCTACGCCGAGCCGCGCCTGGTGGAGCTCCGGGCGGACGGCGGCACGGCGCCGCGCGAGATGCCTGGGCTGGACATCGGCCGCGTACTCGACCTTGTCCCCTCGCCGCGCGGTGACCGGGTTGCGCTGACGAATCACCGGTACGAGCTCGTCGTGGTGGACCTGGAGGCCGGGAGCGCCGGCGTCGTGGATCGCAACGCGTACGCCGCCATCGCTGGCGTCGCCTGGTCCCCCGACGGCGAGACCCTGGCCTATGGCTACGCGCTCGACGCCGAACGGACAGCCATCAAGCTGTGTCGCGTCGACACCGGGGAGACCTGTCTGGCGACCGACCCGGTTTTCCGGGACACGGACCCGGCGTTCGATCCGGGGGGCGAATACCTCTACTTCCTCGGCGTGCGCGACTACAATCAGGCGCTAGGTCCCGGGGGTGCGTGGGGTCGGGAGCGTCCATACGCGGTCCCCCTGCGGCGTGGGGGCGGATCGCCGTTCGTGCCCATGCCCAGGCCGTTCGTCGAGGATGCTTCCCACCAGGCCGGCCAGTCTGGCATCGTCGTGTCCGGCCTCGTCGCACCCGGTGGGGACGACCCAGACATGGACAATCCGCACCAGCCCCGCGGCCCCGAGCACGGCCCATGCGCCCTTGTTGCCATCCACGCGGGCGGCATTAGCGAACGCGCCATCGCGTTCCCCGTCGCCCCCGGTTCGTACGACCGCGTGATCGGCATCCGCGGCGGCGTCGTGTATTCGCGGGGTGGCGGCCTGTACGTCTACGACTTCGCGCGCCGGCACGAGGCGGCCATCCTCAAGGAGGATGTGGCCGACTTCGCCGTGGCGGCCGGCGGCACCATCCTGGTCCGCTCCCACGGCGGGCTCCTCGTGGTGGGCGTCGACGATCGCCTCGCCGAGTCCGATGCGGCGGCGCTCGCCGACCACGCGGTCAGGCTGGACCGGATCGCGGTCGCGATCCGCCCCGATATGGAGTGGCGGCAGATGTATTTCGACGCCTGGCGCCTGCAGCGTGACTATTTCTGGCGCGGCGACATGAACGGGGTGGCCTGGGAGGCCATGCGCGACCGCTACGCTCCGCTGCTTGACCGCATCGCCTCGCGCGGCGACCTTGCCGACGTCATCTGGGAGCTCCAGGGCGAGCTGCGCGCCTCGCATGCCTTCGCGTTCGGCGGTGACTATCGGCAGGAAGCGGACGACGCCATCCAGGGATGCCTCGGCGTGGAGTGGTCGGACACCTACGACGCCGCCGCGGGCGGCTACCGGATCATCCGGATTGTGCGGGGCGACCCGTGGAACGCCGGGGCGCCCGCCACCACTCCCCTTCCCGGCGACACCATGCGCGCGAGTTCTCCGCTGCTCGCCCTGGGCCTCGAGATCCGCACCGGGGACGCCCTCGCGGCCGTCGATGGGCAGCCGGTCACGCCAGAGACTGGCCCGGGACAGCTCCTGGTGAACAAGGCCGGGCGGGAGGTTGAGCTGGTCATCCGCTCGGCCGCCCGGGGCGCACGGCGCCTAGTGACGGTGCGCGCGCTCTTCGTAGCGGAGGAGCGTGGAGCGCGGTACCGTGACTGGGTGGAGGCCAACCGGCGGCGTGTGTCGGCGGCCACGCGTGGGCGCGTTGGCTACCTCCACATCCCGGATATGGTGGACGGTCGTGTCGGCAACGGCCTCGCGGAGTTTCTGCGCGGCTACCGCGCGCAGTTCGACCGCGAGGGTCTGATCGTCGATGTGCGCTGGAACAGCGGCGGGCACATCTCGCCAGACATTCTGGATTGGCTCACGCGCGAGCGAATTGGCGCATCCGTTCATCGGCGCGGTTTGCCTGACCCTCTCCCCTACCTCTCGCCACGCGGCCCGATGGTCGCGCTCGTCAATGAGCTGACCGCGTCTGATGGGGAGATCTTCAGCCACCTGTTCCGGGCGCTCGGGCTCGGGCCACTCATTGGCATGCGCACGTGGGGCGGCGTAATCGGCATTACGCACGACAAGAGCCTTGCCGATGGGACCGTGCCTACCCAGCCCGCGGGAGCGATCCGCTTCACCGACGTCGGTTTCGAGATCGAGAACCGCGGTGTGGACCCAGTGGCCGATCCGGCGCGCGACCGCGACAAACAGGTGGACATTGCCCCCCAGGACTATCGGCGCGGCGCCGACCCCCAGCTCGAGCGCGCCATCGTCGAGGCGCTCCGGCAGATCGCCGCGCACACGATGCGCACCCCGCTGCCAGACGCGGCTAACCAGGATGACGATCATCGCCGCGCCGGCTAAGAGCTTGCGCGCGCCGGCCCGGCGTGCCTGTCCAGCAGCACCGGTGCCAGCCCGGCGAGCGTAGTGAGCGCTCCAAAAACTATCACCCCCGTGAAGCCCCCGGGCCCGATGATCAAGCCGGAGAGCGCGCTGTTGACGAAGATGCCGGCGCTGCCGCTGGAGGCGGAGAGGGCCATGGCGGTGCCGCGGTTGTGCTCAGCGCTCCGAGTGGCAACGACCACCCGGACCGCGGTGGTGAAGAGGCCCGCGCCGATACCGGTGCCGGCGCCGGCGAGAATCAGCGTGAGAACGGACGGTGCGAAAAAGAGCGCGGCAAGTCCGCCCAGGGTTACCGCGATGCCGAGGAGCTGGGGGACGCGGGGGCCGGCACGGTCAACCAGGGCGCCGGACGGCGCGCTGAGAAGGATGACACCGATGGCATCGGCGGTGAAGAAGATGCCCGCGCTGGGTCCGTGGTCGTGGGCGAGCATGATGGGCAAGTAGGCTACCACCCCGCCAAAGTACGCGGCCGTGAGCGCATTAGCCAGCAAGGGCGCCGTCCAGCGGCGGTCGTAGGCGACTCGCCAGGATTGGTGCGACTGGCCCCGCGCCACCCGGTTGGCTTGCGCGGCGTGAAGGGGTATGTTGGGGAGCAGTTTGACCAGCGCCAAACCGGCGAGGGCGCAGAGACCAGCCACAAGAAAGAGCTGGCGCGGCCCGAAGGCATACAACCAAAGGCCGACCGGCGGACCGATGGCCAGGGCCACAGTATTGAGTGATCCGGTCAGGCCGAGGATCATCCCACGCCGGGCGGGCAGCAACCGTGGCGCCAATGTCAGCGCGCTTGGCAGGATGAGGCCCGAGGCAATGCCCTGCGTCAACCGGCAGGCCGCGGCGGCGACCTCGTACGGCAGGGCGATGAGACCAGCGGCCGCGACCACATACGCGGCGGTGCCGAGCAGCATCAGGCGGCGAGGTCCCCATCGATCGATCAGGGGGCCGACCAAGGGCGTGCAGAGGACGGCCGCCAGGCTGGCGGCGCCGGTCTCGATCCCGATGCGTTGCCGCGCCGCGCCGAGGTGTTCCAGATACAGTGGCAGGGCCGCCGCGAGCAGATAGAGGCTGCATTGCTCCAGCACGAGCAACCAGCCGGCGGCCGCCAGCGTGGGCCCCCCAAGCCGTGGGGGCGCGCCCCCATCGGGCGAGGCGCCACCGGGTTCCGAGACCAGTTCGCGCTCCGTCACGGGTCGCGCCTCGCCATCGCCGTCCAGTGCATTTCGGCGCTCGCTCCGTGGTCAGACTCCACTGGAAGGCTCCTCCCAGGTTCCCGTGCGCGCACCGTCACATGAACGGTCCGATCGGCTCCGCGCCGCTATGACGCCGGCACGTTCAATGTGTGCAGACCGTAGCGGCAGTAGAGCGTTCGCGTCTCGTCCAGGGGCTCTCCCGGGTTGTACATGTCCCAATGCAACAGGGACCACACTGGTTGCGTGAGCCCAACATACCGGAGGGCGGCATCCATCTGGGCGCGCTCGTCTTCCGTGAAGGTACGCAAAGCTGAGTAACTTGCGTACAGCGCGGCGTAGGCATCGGGATCAAAAGTGCCGCGCCATTCGGGTTCCACCACCTCATGGAAGCAGAATCCCAGGATGGTCATGGCGAAATCGAGCAGCGAGGCGCCAACTCCCACGTCCTGCCAATCGAGGAACGCCACGAGTCCGTCGCCCTCGAAGAGGCAGTTCGAGGGGTCCAGGTCGCCGTGCACCAGACTGTGGGGCAAGCGCGCTGGATCGAAGTCGCCGAGGGCGTCGAAGGCGCCGCGCGGCCCAGCGGTCGCCGCATCGCCTGCGCGCTCGCGGACCTCGCCCAGCGCCCGTTGCAAGTAGACGTCTTCAATCCAGTGGGGCTTTGGCGGAAGTCCGTCCGCCGGAACCAGGTGCAGTCGGGCGAGCTGCGCGCCAATCGCGCGCGAAACGGCCGGCCCGATCACTGGCGCGCCGCCCGCCAACCGCTCGAGCATCACCGCCGGGCCTTAAAGTAGCGGCCAACGGACGCGATGCGTCGCGTCGTCGCGGCATTTGGTTGAGGAGTAGACATGCGGTCAGTCTACCACGCGGCGAAGCGGTGGATACGTGCGGGCCGGTTATCGATTCCACACCGCATACGTGGGCATTGACGTTCTCCCTGCCGTTCACGACCAGCCGTGCCCATCGCGCGGTAGAATACAGATCTCTCGGGCACCCCCGGAAGGACGCTGACCGTGCGAGCGGCGCCGGCGACCTATGCTCTGTTTCGCCACCGAGCCGGTGCCCGGAGCGTCGCACCAAAGTTACAACACGTGCCCACGCGGCACGACAAGGAGTACATCGCCCGCATGTCCACTACGACCACCCGTCCCGCCACCATCGGCCAACTCCGCGAGAGCGGCTACCGTGTGCTCCCCGTCAAGGAGGAGATGCGCCACAACCTGATTCGCAAGATTCGCGCGGGCGAAGACCTCTTCCCCGGCGTCATCGGGTATGACGACACCGTCATTCCGCAGATCGAGAACGCCATCCTCTCCGAGCAGGACCTCGTCCTCCTTGGCGAGCGTGGCCAGGCGAAGACGCGCATCGCGCGCAGCCTGATCAATTTGCTGGATGACGACGTGCCCGCAATCGCCGGCTGCGAGATCAACGACGATCCGTTCAACCCGATCTGTAAGGCGTGCCAGATGCGTGTCGCCGAGGAGGGTGATAACACACCCATCCACTGGATCCCGCGTGACCGGCGCTATGGCGAGAAGCTGGCGACCCCTGACATCACGATTGCCGACCTCATCGGCGAAGTGGACCCCGTCAAGGTCGCCGAGGGGCGCTATCTGTCCGACGAGCTGACCATTCACTATGGCATGATCCCGAGGACCAACCGTGGCATCTTCTGCATCAACGAGCTGCCCGACCTCGCCGAGCGCATCCAGGTCGGTCTGCTCAATATCATGGAAGAGCGCGACGTGCAGATTCGCGGCTACAAGGTCCGGCTCCCGCTCGATGTATACGTCGTGGCCAGCGCGAATCCGGAGGACTATACCAACCGCGGGCGCATCATCACGCCGCTCAAGGACCGTATGGGCTCGGAAGTGCGTACGCACTATCCGCGTGAGGTCGAACACGAAATCGCCATCATGGAGCAGGAGAGCATGCCCTTTGAGATTGAGGGCATCGAGGTCTCCACGCCGAAGTTCATGAAAGAGCTGCTCGCGGAGCTGACGCAGCAGGCGCGGCGCAGCGCCGAAATCAGCCAGAAGTCGGGCGTGAGCGTGCGCGTCTCCATCACCAACTACGAGAATGTGATGAGCAGCGCCGTTCGCCGCGCCATCCGACTCAAGGAGCGCCAGGCGGTGCCGCGCGTCAGCGATTTGCACGCGATCATCGCGTCGACGGCGGGCAAGATCGAGCTCGATACGGTCGGAGAGGCGCGCGAAGACAAGGTCATCGAAAAGCTCGTGCGCCAGTCAATTACCAAGGTGTTCCGCGACTACTTCGAACTTCCGGAGTTCGAACAATTGTTGGCCGGATTTGAGAAGGGCCTGAGCGTTCAGGTTTCGGACACGCAGAGCGCCATGGAATATGTCAACCAGCTCGCGCGCGTCGGCGGCCTCAAGCAAGCTGTCGCGCGGCTCGGTGGACATGGCAGTCCCGCCACGGTGGCTTCCGCGGTTGAATTCATCCTGGAGGGCCTCCATCTCCACCGGCGGCTCAACAAGTCCGAGACGGGAACGACCGTCAGCTACCGGCGCTAGACTTGATCAACCACGAGGGCAGGGAGAACCGCTATGTTTGATCGCGCTCATTTTCGCCGTCCTTACCGCTATTCGCGGTGGGACGGCACCCAGCGGCTCGACGACCTCGATGCCGAAGGCATCCTCGATGCGCTCGCGGACGACTATTTGAAGCAGGGCGACCTGCGCCGCGCGCTCGAGCGTATGATGCGCGAGGGCTTCCGGCGGCGTGATGGCGAGCGCCAGATGGGTCTCCGTGAGCTGATGGAACGTCTGCGTGACCAGAAGCAACAGCGTATGCGCCGCTACGACATGGACGGCGTCATGGGTGACATCCTCGAAAAACTCGAGCACATCAAGCAGCTCGAGCGCGTGGGGATCGAGCGGCGTGTGGAGAGTCAGGCGGAGCCGCGGCCAACGGACGGGCCAAGCGCGGCGCCCGAGTCGGGGACCAAGGCAAGCGACGGGCCCCAGCAAGCCGGCGACGAGGTCAATGAGTCCGCGGGCGATTCTGGCGAAACTGGCGAGCCCGGCGGAGCCGACGAATTCGGCGATGGTGGGGCACCTGGCCAAGGGAGCGGACGCGGCCAACGCGGGCGCGCGGACCAGGCCGGGCAGCGCGGCGCAGGCAGTCGCGGCCAGGGCGGGGAGCGGGGCCAGAGCGGCCAAGCCGGACAATCACCGCGAGCTGGTCAAGCGGAGCGAACTGAGCAGGCGTCGCGGGGCGCGTCCGGGAGTCAGCCCGGACCGCGCGACAAGGATAGCCAATCCGGCACCCCGGCGGACCAAATTGGGGGCGGCGAGGGCGTGGGGGGTGCCAGTCCGTCCGCCGGCAAATCCGGCGACGCGCCCGAGGGCCTCGACACGGAGGCACTGCGCCGGACGCTGCGGAACATCGCGCAGCGCAAGCTCGATTTTCTCGACCAGCTTCCCGAGGACCCGGCGGGCCAGATCAAGCAGCTTACCGAGTACGACTTCATGGACGATCAGGCTCGCGAGGAGTTCCAGCAGTTGCTGGCCATGCTCCAGCAGCAGGTCATGCGGCAATATTTCCAGGGAATGCAACAGGCCATCCAGAACATGACGCCGGAGGACCTGGCGCGCATGCGGGAGATGGTGCGAGAGCTGAACCGCATGCTGCGCGAACGCGCCGAGGGCGGAGAACCCGACTTCGACGAATTCATGCGCCAGTACGGTGACTTCTTCGGTCCGGGCATCAACACGCTGGACGACCTGATCGACCAGCTGCAGCGTGGCATGGCCCAGATGCAAGCCGTAATGGACAGCATGACGCCGGAGCAGCGTGCCCAGCTAGAAGACATGATCGATGAGCTCATCGGCGACGACCGCCTGCGTGTAGATCTGTCGGAGCTGGCGATGAACATGGAGGCGTTCGCCCCTGAAGAAGGCACACGCGGCCGCTATCGGCTGACCGGCGAGGAGCCGCTCTCGCTGGCCGAGGCGATGAATCTCATGGGCGTCTTGCGCGACATGGATGCCCTGGAGCGCCAGCTGCAGGAGGCGCGGCGCACGGGCGAAGTCGACGGCGTGGACCTGGAGCAACTGCGCGATCTGGTGGGGAATGAAGAGGCCCAGGCGCTCGAACAGCTCCAGGCGCTGCTGAAGCAGCTGGAAGACGAAGGCTATGTGCGCCGTCACGGCAACCGCCTGGAGCTCACCTCGCGCGGTGTGCGCCGCATTGGCCAGAAGGCGCTGGAGGACATCTTCTCCAAGCTCCAGCGTGATGGCTTTGGACGCCACCGCTTGGTGGAACGCGGAGTCGGCGGCGAGCGCCTCGAAGAAAGTAAGCCGTACGCGTTTGGCGACCCGTTCCACCTGGACCTCGAGCGCACGGTGATGAACGGCGTGCGCCGGCAGGGTTCTGGGACACCCGTTCGCCTGGACGCCGAGGACTTCGCCGTCTATCGCACGGAGCTCCTGACCACTTCGTCCACTGTCCTGATGCTCGACATGAGCTGGAGTATGCTCATGAACGGCCTCTGGCAGCCGGCGAAGAAGGTGGCCATCGCGCTGGAGAGCCTGATCCGGGGCCAGTTCCCCCGAGACAATCTGGCGGTGGTGGGGTTCGCCAACATCGCGCGCGAGTACAAACCCGAGGAGTTGGTCGAGCTGAGCCAGCTCGACCACGTTCAGGGGACCAACATGGTCCACGGGCTGGCGCTTGCGCGTCAAATCCTGGCTCGGACCCACGCGCGCAACAAGCAGATCATCATGATTACGGATGGCGGGCCGACGGTCTGGTACGAAGACGGCGACTGGCGCTTCAACTGGCCGCCCCCGCCCGAGGCCACGGCGCAGACGCTCCGCGAGGTGCACCGGGCGACCAAGGACGATATCACGATCAACGTCTTCATGCTGTGGGACGACGCGATCTTGCAGCACTTCGTCAACCAGATGGCGGGCATCAATCGGGGGCGGGCCTTCTTCGTGAGCCCGGAAGACCTCGGTGAGTACATTGTGATCGACTACCTGAACCAGAAACGCAAGCGGGTGAGCTGAAGAGAGGAGATTTAACCACAGAGAACACAGAGGACACAGAGAGAGGAGAGAGGAGATCAACCGCCGAGGGCGCGGAGAGCACGCGTGAGAGGGGGAGGAGAGTACGCGGAGAAGGCGCGGAGGGGACGCGGGAGAGGACGAAGGGGAAGGCCTTGATTGCCGCTGTGCTGGAGCGCCGCCGCAAGAACGGCTGAGATGGGTGCCCTCGGGCAAGCAGGAAGCGACAAGTTGGCGCGCGATCATGCGGGT
This sequence comes from Ktedonobacterales bacterium, assembly GCA_025450405.1. Taxonomy (GTDB): domain Bacteria; phylum Chloroflexota; class Ktedonobacteria; order Ktedonobacterales; family JADMIN01; genus JANWHL01. The sequence continues at coordinate 5,389 of JANWHL010000224.1, read as the reverse complement.
GCGTCAAGGGCGAACGCGTCGAAGCCGGTGGCGGTGTCGGCGATGAGCGCGCCCATGGGCAGACGCCGCAGGACGGTGACGGAGGCCAGGTCGCCAACCGCGCCGGACGCGTTGCCGGCCAGCGCGAACAGTAGATAGGCGCCCGCGTTGGGCGCGAGCCAGATGACCGTCGCTCCGGCCACACTCAGCGCCACGAGCGGGGCCAGCGCCACGGCGGCATAGCCAGCGCGGGTGAAGATGTGGTAGGGCGCCGTGCAATAGAGCGCGAGCGGCAGACGCAACCCAAACCGCGGCCGTCCGCCCAGGGCGAGAATCGTGGCGGCGTGGACCGCCTCGTGGAGGGGGAGGATGGCGATGTACAGGACGAGGTTGCCGGCGACCAGACCGACAATTGTGATTGGCGACGCGCTGGCCACCGGCGCCGCGTCGGGGTGAGCCGCGCGGGCGGCGAGGTCCAGCGCGAGAAAGGCGGCGCCTGAGACCAGCAGCAAGATCAGGCTCTGGCGCGCCAACGCGGGCAGGCGCGCCGGTGCCAGCAGGTCCACCGACTCGACGCGCCGGACGCGGCCAGATGCCAGCGCGCTGTTGATGGCTTGCCGCTGGCCAGCCGACACCAGGCGCGCCGCCAATCGCAGTGGCCGCCGCGCTGGCGTGGCATCACGCGGTGGTCCAGCGGCTGCCATACCGTCACTGCCGCCGCTCCCCTGGCTCTGATTCATAGCGTCTCACCCCTCGTGTTTAGAGCCTACGGCAAGGGGCGGGCGGTCTCGCCGTCGCGGTCGTCCGCGACGGCGAGGATGCGCTTGATCAGTTTGTCGCGCGCACGCTCCACGTCGCCGCGGACATGGAGCTCCACGCCTGGCGCGAGGTCCCAGCGTCGCCAGTTTGCGCCAGAGGGGTCGCCTCGCCAGCGTGCGGCGGAGGCGGCTGCCCGATTGGGCCCAGACTGAGGCGCCGTCGGGCTGGCGGCAAACACGCCGGTGCGTTCGGCCAGCCCAGGGCCGCGGAGTGCCCGCGCGCGGTCGAGGAGCGCCTCCACATACGCGCTGGGGCTGGCGGGCCGCGTGGCCTCCAGCGCCGTCGCGGTGCCGCGCTCTTCTTCCATCAACACCGCGCGGGTGGCCTCAGCGTCCAGGCCCGCCAGGAGCTGGCGCTGCTCAGCGAGCGGCATGTGGCGCTCAGAGAGGCGGCGAATCAGACGCAGCCGGTCAAGATGGTCTTGGCCGTAGCTCGCGGACCGCCCGCGCGCGCCCGGTCCGGGTAGCAGTCCCTCGGCAATGTAGTAGCGCACGGTGCGGGGTGCGAGGTCCGACGCGGCCGCCAGCTCGTCGAGCGAGAGGCGCACAGAATCGGCGGGCAGGTTGCTCGGTGTCCCAGCGGCGGGTGAGGAGGGGGCCGCACCACGCGAGTTGCCGGTGGAGTCGTGAGTGTCCATGTCTCAAGTGTACGCACTGCCAGTGGCGCTGTCAAATTTCGCGCGTGGGGCAACTGTATGCGTCGCCAGGCGATTGTGTTATCACTTGCGATAAGCATGGCTCAGGTCATGCAAGTCCCCGACCTCCACATCTTGATCCGCAACGTACGCCAGCTACGGCGCACCGCTTGCCATGGACGGTGTTGCACTTGGGTGCACCACTATTTTGCGCCGAAAGTCGCACGGCGCGGGAGCGGCACACTCGAGCCATAGATTCTTACCTTCGGCGCGCGCCTTCATATTGCCGCGCCGACAGCCAATGCAAAGGATGTTAGCCAACTGCTGGATCGCGCCAAGATCGTTCTCCTGGACTTCCCGGGTTTGTTGGCACAATACACGCCTACTGTGGCTGTAGAACGCGCCATACTTGCCGTGCCTACGCCACATGGCGCCACCGCAAATCGGGCAGTTGATTGGCTGAGGGAACTGATCAATTGATAAGGCGAACTCACTCCCGTAGCGTGCCTGAGCTGTCCGCACACCGACACGAAGCAGTTGCTCCACCTGAAGCGCGCACTCCGCGGAAACCAGCCGCATCATGACCTCGGAGGTCGCGCCGTGCGAAAGGGGGTTCAAGCTGCCAAAATAAACGATGTCATGGTCGATCCGGACGAGTTTCTCATGCATGCCCGGCGAGGTCCGAAAGTCCACGCCGGCCCGCACTAATTGATCTTTTGCTGACTCATCAAGCGTGACATTGTTGGTGCCCGGTTGGCTTGCGACCACGACGGTTCGGATTCCCGCCAGGCACTGGGCCGCAAGGTGTGGTATGAGGTCAGCTGCGCGGTTCGACCGAACAAAGGGACTGAAGATAAGGATCTGTTTCTGAGCATGGCGAATGTCGTCAAGCAGGCGCGGGAAAAACGTGGTCTCGTCGAGCCAGTCTATATCATACGGTTGGTATCGAGCCGGCACCACGCGCAGGTGGTCGAGTACACCAGTTTGTTCAATAGCAGGTGCGGCCGAACCCAAGAGATCACGCGATAGCAAAGAGGCAGAATCACCCACCTCGATGATCGCCTGCAAGAGTGTATCAGAGGGTGAAAACTTGGCACGGACATACTTCTGATTTGCGACGATGATCAGTTTATGTTGTGGACGCGTGATGGCAACATTGACGAGGCGCATGCCGTTGGATTCGCTGCGCCGACCACCGCCGATAAAGCCGTGAAAGGGATTGACCGGAGGTGACTCGACTGTGTCGAAGACGATCACTTCAAACTCCAGGCCCTGGAAACGGTGAACTGTGCCGACGCGAATTTGCGTGTCGAGCCGCTCGGCCTTCAACAGGCGATGGATCAGTTGCGCCTGCTTCTTGTACGGCGTTACAACGCCGATACGCGGTTGGCCCGCTTGTGCCGGCTCATGCGAAGGAGGCAGTGTCGCGAGGACTTCACGCGCGATCGTGACGGAGCAGATAGCATGGTAGAAGTTGACGCGGGAGCTACCTCCAGGCTGGCTGGCGACTGGGCTCGCGTCACTTGTGTCACACAGCAAGATGGCTTTGCCGGGCAATGGACGCACCGAACCGTACTCGTTACTTTCTTGTTGCGGACGGTTACCGTTCCGCAGGCTGCCATCGTAGACATGCTTGTTCGATACGGCCGCGATGTCCGCGTGCATGCGGAACTGTGTGTCAAGTAGCACGCATCTGCGGTCGGCCTGGTTTGCGGGGGCACCGACTCTGACTCCGGCGACGGAGAATAGGTCACGCTTCAGCCAGCGCCGCACCATACGCGTATCCCCCAGAGCGATTGGTGGGAGCTGTCGCGGGTCACCGATGGCCACCACCGAGCGATCGGCGTGCGATGCGGCCACGTACACCGCCGGCAATGGAGCCATTGAGACCTCGTCCAAAATGACCACGTCGAAGCGGCGCTTGCTGAGTGTCTCGTCCATGAAGACCTTGCTGAGGGTCGTCGCCACCACCTGTGCGTCTTGAAGCAGGCGCTTCTCGATGTCGCGAATCTGCTCGTCAATCTCGGCGATCTGCCGGTTCGAAAGCTCGATAGAGTGCCTCAGCGCTCGCTCTGCCGCATTGGCTTCCTGGGTCTGTTGGCGGTTTCGCTCGTCACCGGCCGCAATGCTACTATCCGCCTGCGATATGCTTTCGTGGAGCACGGCGATGCGCTCAGTATCTGGCGTGTTAGACTGGCGTGCCGTGACGAAACCATCGTGCGAGGCACGCGCCTGATCTGCTTCCCGCTCGGTCGTTGCCACCGATTGATGGGCAACGTCCATCCGGCTCTGTATGTCACGAAGTGTCCGCTCCTCCTTCCATGCGCGTTGCTTGAAAGTCCCTATCTCATCGGCAAGTCGCTTGGGGTCCAGGCCCTTGAAGACGCGTAAGACGGCGTTCGTTCGCTGGGCTTGCGCCAGACGGTCCGTGAGTTCTCGTATCCTCGCGAGGTGGTCCGCATGCGCTGATGCCGCGCGGGTCTGCTCCGTAACAAGCCGCGCCAGGTCATCCCGGGCGGCGCGCCCGCGCCGCTCCACTTGCGCAAGCGACGCGCCTGCCGTGGCGATTTGGCGGTCAAGTACGGAGAGTCGTTCGCGTTCGCGCTCTTCCAATGCGCGGAGTTCCGCACTGGTCGCATTGCGAAGGTCTACCAGGCGTTGACGCTCGGTCTGCCAGCCTCCCGATCCCCCCTGCCGATCGCGAGCGAGTTGCTCAAGGCGTTCGACCGCATGAGACCGCGTGCACTGGAGTCGCGTAAGCTGCTCAGCGAGTGCCTGTGCTTGGCGCTTCACGATCCGCGGAGGATAGATGTCGTCGGTCTCCTTCACCTGACCGAGCTGGGGGGTGCCGTAGCGAATGATGCGGCCTTCGCGCAGCGGGGTCTGGTCGCTGCCCTCAGCCATCACAGCGGCCACATCCAAAATGGCATGGTCGACCGCGATGTTCGTGTGGGCGGCAATCAGGACGGAGCGCCCCATGCCCGCGAGCGCGTAGGCCATTTTAGCGAGGGTGGCCGTCTTGCCCGTACCTGGCGGTCCAATGACATAGGTGACTTCGCTCGCTAAGGCCATGCGAATCGCGTCCAATTGGGCCCGATAGGGTGGATCACCTGGAAACTCGGGTGTAGTCGAGAACATGCCGTTCGAGAACGGCGTGAGACAGAATGCCTTTGAGCCCATCTGGCTCGCGCCCTCATCGACTTCCTTAAGAGCATCGCGCAAGCGTTCGAGCAATTGGATGGGGTCGTCCAGGAGAGTGACATTGGGAACCGGCTCAGGTAAGCACTGGTCGGTCGCAACAGTGATGGCGCTCCCCAAGGCAGTGACCACAGTACCGCGAATGGCGTCGTTCCCACGGACTTTGACTACTACCGGCGTGTCGTCCGCCGGCTCCCAGTGGTCGTTCAATGTGAAGGTGTACGTGTAATGTCCGCCAAGTTCGCTGATGAGGAGACCGTCCGCGGCGGTGTGGCCTGAACGTTTTGAAGATTTGGCCTCTGCGATCTCGTCGGCGAGAGCGGTGTCCATCTCATGGAGCATTGCTGCCGATACCGCGGATGCCTTGACCGCGCCTGCGTCGCTATCGGGCGAGTCGTCAATCATGCAACCTTCCTTCCCGCTCATCGGTTTCGCCGTAGAGAGCATACGGTATGGACAGCGCTCACGCAAGGAGGCGGCAAAAGAGGTACCATCCCGTTCTTGGGATGATGATGCGGAAGGGCATCTGAACAGGGCGGCATTCAGCACGGGGCAATGGTTTTTTGCTACATCGCGGCCCCGCCCCGCGTAGACATGGTGGCTCGATGAAGCGTGTGGGTCGGCGCCGGGGCATGCGACCGGCGGCGGACGGAATCCCGGCGGGCGCGGCCGATTGAGGAGGGCATCATCCTATGACGAGCCTGTTTGGACCGATCACTCTGGGGCGGCTGACGCTCGCGCCGGGCAGCGTTCTGCTCT
>JANWHL010000223.1 GCA_025450405.1 Ktedonobacterales bacterium | reverse complement strand
TCTATCGCCAGCATGTCTATCGACAGCATCGCGCTGGCGACGGGTGGTTCATGCCAATTCGGGCGAGTCCGCGGCGGCGGACGTCGCCGCCCTCGGGCCGTGTAGGGGCGCATGGCTGTGCGCCCGGTCGGCTATGCGCCCGGTCAGCTATGCGCCCGGTCGGCTGTGCGCCCGGTCGGCTGTGCGCCCGGTCCGGCGCCCGTTCCGGTGCACGCCCGCCGCGCTTTCACCCGCCAGGGCCCCTGAGTGGTCAGCGCAAGTCGGTGGCACCCGCGCGCCCCGGCGTCCACGGTATCACTCAACGCGCCGTGCGGGCAACCTCCGCCCGACCAAGCGCCGCGTACGCGCACGCGCAGCGCGCGGCCACGGCGACGTTGTTCAGCAGCAGCGCGCGATTGGCGGCGACGCTCTCCCCGCCGGTCTCCTCGGCCACCCGCGCCAGCAGAAACGGCGTGGTCGCGGCGCCGTGGATCCCCTCCACCTCCGCCGCCGCCACCGCCCGGGCGATGGCTTGCTCCACCATCGCGGCGTCCAGCGCATGCTCGGCGGGGATCGGGCAGGTGAGCAGCATCCCGCCACCCAACCCGCTCGACCACAACGCGCGCGCCATCGCCGCCACGTCCTCCGCCGTATCCGCGCGATGCGCCAGAGGCAGGCCGCTGTCGCGGACATAGAACGCCGGGAGCGTGTCGGTCCCGTAGCCGATCACGGGGACGCCCTGGGTCTCCAGATATTCCAGCGTCAGCGGCAGGTCGAGGATCGACTTGGCCCCGGCGCACACCGTCACGACGGGCGCGCGCCGCAGCTCCTGAAGGTCCGCCGACACGTCGAAGTTGTGGGCCGCGCCGCGATGCGCGCCGCCGATGCCCCCCGTGGCGAAGAACCGGACGCCCGCCAGGACCGCGCAGGCCAGCGTGCCGGCGACCGTCGTGGCCGCGACGACACCCCGCGCCAGCGCGGGAGCCAGATCGCGCCGGCTGGCCTTCAGCACGCCGTCGCTATTCCCCAGCCGCTCGATCTCACCCGCGTCGAGCCCGATGACGATCCGCCCGTCGATCACGGCCACCGTTGCGGGCACCGCCCCCTCCGCGCGCACCGCCCCCTCCATCGCCAGGGCCACCTCCACATTCGCCGGCCGCGGCAACCCGTGCGCGATCACGGTGGATTCCAGCGCGACGACCGCGCGGCCACCGGCCAGGGCATCCGCGACTTCTGGCGCGACGCGAAGCAGATCAGGTGGCACGGAAGCGGTGGGGATGGTCGCGTCGGACACGGGCGCGCTCCTTAACCTGCGGCGACTGGACGTGGCCAGGTCGGGCTGTCACCGTTTGGGGTGTCATCGGTCGTCGACCCGCGTTCGCGACCCGACGCGACAACACGTCCGGCGCCCTCAGTCTACCGCATCGTCAGGAGGCATGGCAGGTCCCGGCGGCGCGGCACGCCGTCAGGTCGGGGGTTTCCAGTGCGGCGCCGGGGGGCGGCGTCGTGCGCGCGTTGCCGGTTACGTCGCCTGGCCAAAGGCGCGCATCACGTCACGTGGGCCGCTGAAGCGCTCACCGGGGAGCGTATGGAGCAGCGCCAGCACATCCGCTGGTGCCTGATTGCCACGCGCCTGGCGCACCAGGTCGTCGCGCGAGGCGGGATAGACGGTGCCCTTCAAATGCTTCTGCAGACTGATGGGCGAGATCCGCCCGCCACTCCTGTTCGCTGACTCGTCATTGGCCACGTGGCCCCTCCTTGTGGCGGCGCGCCGCCACGGACGGCGGCGAATGGGCGCGCCCATCGCGCCCAAATGACGCGCCGCGTCGGGTCAGGTGCCGCCGCAAGAAGCGGGCCGACAGGCGGAGCCCTCGCCCGCACGCCAGGGACCGTGCCGGCCAGCACGCTTGACCGCTCACGCCTCCTCGATGTCGCTGACGACCTGGGCGAGCGATGCCGCCCGCCCCGCCGACCAAGCCGCCGCGAACGCCTCCTCGCCCTTGGCCGCGCGCCGATCGTCTCACTGAGCGCAGCCTGGAGGGTCGGCGAGCGCTCCCCTCATGGCCAATGGTAGAGTAGCGGTGGAGTTACTAGAACGGGACTGCGGCGGCACCGTCGCCATCGCCTCCGCCTACATTCCCCCCCGGCCTCCTTGAACAAGCCGCTGAACCCCCGACGTGCTGGCCGGGCAGGCGTGAGGTTGATCCCATGTGGGCCACCCGCGGAGGCTACTCGGCGCATCCTACCCTGGGTTTCGTTCCCGCTGCATTCGCCAACCGTGCGCCCATCGGGTGTCGTGGGTCGCGAAATGTTTCGCCGTGTAGTATGTTTCTTCAAAGGACAAACATCGCGATCGTGGAAACATTCTTTCCAGGCGACTCTGCGCCCTCGCCGTCGCGGCTAACCCGCTGGCTGGTCAAGCGTCTGCGCGAGTCGATCCCGGCCACGTGGACCATCGAAGAGGATGCCATGGACTCCGCTCGCCTACGTGGGGCGCCGCGTCCAGACCTACTCCTGCGTGTTGCCGACTCCACAGGCGCGACAGCTGGGATTGGGGTGGACGTCACGCGCCGGTCTCCGGTGCCCTCTGACATGCCCATCCTTGCCTCGCTAGCCGAGCGTGCACACACCCCCCGGCTAGGCACGGCAGCTTTCGCCACGGCGGGCCACGAGCGCGAATCCCGTTGCGCACGCGCCGTACGGCGCCACGCCCGGTCCTACACCAAGCTGGCCGTGGCTGCTGGCGCGGGTGCCAGCAACCCCACCGCCGCCACCACCTCCGCCGCGGTCTTCGCGTAGACGACGCGCGGCGTAACCCGCGCGGCGAACTCCTCGGTGGTCATGTCATCCAGGAACCGCGTCCCCGCATTGTCCACCAGCACGCGCGGGAGCAGCGCCAGATCGTCGGGACCGAAGTCGGCGCAGGCATCCGTGACCGCCGCCAGCACGTCCTGGCCGCAGAGCAGACCCGCGACCGTCGTCGTCGGGCCAAAGAAGCGGTTCTCCACCACCACCACTCGCACGTCAAGGCCCGCCACCCTGCGCAGATCACTGGCGATGCCTTCCAGCACGCCCGCCGCCATGGTCCCCGTCACCAGCGCCAACCGGCGCGACTCGGGCAGCGCCCGCGGCAGCTCACGGCGCGCCCCGCGCCAGGCGTCCAGCAAGTGCCGTGTCATGCCCACGCCGTTCTCGATCTGCGCGAAGTCGCCATAATGGTGCGCGGGCGGGAAAGGATGCCCCGTCAGGTAGTACCACTCGTCCGAGAGGTAGACGAACGGTCCACCCGTCTCCGCCTGAAAACGCGCCTGATGGCGCGCCACGCGCGCCATGACATCGCGCGCCTCGGGGACCGTGTAGGGCCGCATCGGCGGCAGGTCGCCCACCTTCAGCAGATTGTTGTACTTCGTCAGCCCCACTGGCACCGCCGAGATCGACTCCACGGTCGGCCGCAAGTCGGCCAGGTCACGGATACTGCGTTCGAGCTCCTCACCGTCGTTGATGCCAGGGCAGAGCACGAGCTGCGTGTGGCAGGCTATGCGCAGGTCCGCCAGGCGCCCGAGATGGTCGAGGATGTCGCCCGCGCGCGGCCCATCCACCATCTTGCGCCGCAGCTCGGGGTCCGTCGTGTGCACCGAGACATAGAGCGGGCTGAGTCGCTGCTCCTCCAGCCGCTGCCAGTCCTTCTCCTTCAAGTTCGTCAGCGTGATGAAGTTGCCGAAGAGGAAGCTGTAGCGATAGTCGTCGTCCTTGATGTAGAGCGAGCCGCGCATGCCCAGCGGCAGACCGCGTTCGGGCCGGTGCCGCTCCGGCAGCCCCTTGATGAAGCAGAACACGCACTTGTTGGCGCACTGGCGAATGAACGGGGCGGGTTCCTCGCCGAAGCGGATGCCCAGCTCCTCATCCGGCGCGTCCTTGGCCACCACCACCTCGATGGCGCGCCCATTCCGCTCCACCCCGAGGAGCAGCTCCTCCTCCGAGGCGTAGAACTGGTAATCCACCAGATCGCGCACCGGCCGCCCATTGATCGTTTTCACCAGATCGCCAGACTGAATGCCGGCGAGATCGGCGGCGCTGTCGGGCACGACTTCGCGTACCCATCCGTAAAGCCAGGGCATGAGCGCAATTACCGCCAGAGCCAGCGCCACAACGGCGCAAAAAGAGAGCGCCGGCCCATGCTCTGGGCACGCGGCGCATCTCCACACTATCAACCTTGGAATTATAGGCGGCCGCGAGCGTGGTCGTCAAACGCGGCCGTACGCGCGCCTTGACACCGCGGCCCGGCCGGCATACAATCCCGCCCGGCGAACGGATATGCTCTCCTCGCCACGCGCACCGTGGTCGCCTCCCCGACACGGCGCGCCCATCCCCGCACGGTGCCGCCCCGCGCCGCCCGCGAGAGGAGCCAACCTGATGGATACAACTCCGCGCCTCGAGTCACCGGCGCTCTGATCCGTTCGCGCCCAGCCACCGTATCGCCACTCCGCCGCTCGTGTTCGTAGCGAGCGTACGTGCCCGGCGCGCACGCGTGCCCGCGGCCCGGACTTGACTGGCCGGCGCATGCCTCACCTGCCCTCGGGCCGGCGCCGTCTCACGCGCTCGCCACCGTGGCCGTCGCGCCGCGCGGCTCGCTGTCGTTCCGCCATCAAGCGCGCACGACGCGCCACCGTGACATTGCCCGATTGCCCGGGGCCCAAAGCCACGGCGCAACCCGCGAGCGGATACGCTACCAGGGTGAGGCGAGTCACTGTCGCGATCGCTCCCATGCCATCCCGGCCCTCGCCCTATTCGCCCCCTGCCCGCCAGGTGCCGGCGAGTTCCGCGCGGTCATCACCGCATAGGAAGTGAAGAGTGACATGCCAAACACCGACCAAATACCCCGACCTCGCGCAACCACGGCGCGCAGTGAGACCGTGCTCCGACACGCCGTGAACTCCGAAAACTTGGAGCCATAAACTTGGACAGGAGCGTTGCCATGACCGACACCAGCCTGAACGACTACCCGGCGGACCGCGTGGCGGACCGGGTATACCTGACCGACGCGGAAGCGGCGGAAGTGGACCGCCTGGCCGCCATCTGTAATGCTCACGACCGCACCGACCTGAAGCTGGCCCTCCCACGCGCCCCGCGCGAGGTGGAGACGCCGCGCGCGTTTCTCCGCCGCGAACGAGGCACCCTGGTCGGCTACGCCAGCATCGATGGACTCGGCGGCGGAGAGCCCGAGCTCTGCGGCATGGTCCACCCGGACCACCGTCTCCGTGGCATCGGGCGCGCGCTCCTGGCGGCGGTCCTCGACACCTGCCGGGCCGTCGGCGACACCCGCGCGCTCCTCATCGTCGAGGATGTGTCCACCTGCGGGCTGGCTTTCGCCGCCGCCGCGGGGGCACAGCTCGCCTCAAAAGAGATTCACATGGAGCTGGACGCGGCGGACGATCCAACCGCGCTGGCCGCCATTGGCTCCGCGCTCGCGGGGCCCCTCACCGTACGGCCTGCTGCCCCCACGCCAGCCGATGTGGCGACATTGGTCCACATCATGTCGCGCGCATTCGGCGATCCGGAGGACCACGTGCGCCGGCGGGTAGAGGCCGAGATCCGCGACCCCGAGGGGCCGTTCCTGATCGCCGAAGTCGGCGGGCGGCCGGTCGGCTCGCTCAAAGTGTACCGAATGGGACCTGAGACTGGCATTTACGCGCTCGGTGTCCTGCCCGCGGACCAGGGCCTGGGCCTGGGCCACCAGATGCTGGCGCGAGCCATCGCGTACGTCCTGGCCGAGGGACCCACGCGTTTCGCGCTGGAGGTGGATGACGACAACGAGCCGGCCAAAGCCCTCTACGCCCGCTGCGGCTTCGTCGAAACCACCGTCTACGGCTACTACGCGCTGGACATGTGACCATGAGTACCTTGGAGGTTGTCCATGTCCTTCGCCAGCGTACCCGACCAAGATCCCCGTGACGACCTGGCGTTCCTCCGCCTCCACATCGAGGCGTGCTGGGGCCCGCACCCCCCCGCGCTCGTCCCCGGCGAACAGACCCTCCTCCCGGGCGGCACGGAGCCGCCCTGGAAGGTCTATTTGGCCGACACAACGCCCGGCCGCGTCGTCCTCTGGCGACCGGACGTGGCGGTTGAGCGGCGCGAGACCTTGCTGGTGCGGGCAACCGCATCCCTGGCTTGCCCCCCGGATTCCGCCTTGGACCCCGACGTGCGCCGCGAAGTCGTCCTCCGCCTGGCCGCGTCCCCACCGGACAACATAGTGCCTCGGGACGCGACCATCCGCCGCCTGACCGCCGCCGACGCTCCGCTCTTCGCCGCCTTCGATCCCGACGATCCGCCGTATTACGTCCGCGCGGAGATCGCCCCTGTGCTCGGCGCGATGGTGGATGGACGGCTGGTGAGCGTGGCCCACAGCTCCCGCCGGACCGCCCGCGCGTGCGAACTTGGCCTGGAGACGCGACCAGAGGTGCGCCGCCGCGGCTATGGCCTCGCGGTGACGGCGCGCTGGTCGATGGCGGTCCAGGCGGAGGGTCTCGTGCCGATCTACAGCGCCCTGGCGGCGAACACAGCCTCGCTGGCGCTGGCGCGCGCTGCTGGCTATCTCCGCGTCGCCCACGCGGCATACATCACCGCATAATACCGTTTCCGAGTAGGTCATGCGGTTGACCTTCGTACCCGAAGCCTTGTAGAGGTGTCTAGTCGGAGAGTCTCTGGGGGAGACCCGTCGCCCGCCGCGTCTTCAGGCGCCTGGCGACCGTGACGATGCATCACGATGTGGTATGACGCACTACCGCGCCGGCCAGCACGTCAACAATTGCTTGACCCCGCCCAGCATGTCTGCAGTCTCGTGCTCTCATCCACTTGACATACCCGGTGGTGGGCTTCATACTACGCGCACGCTGGCGAACGGCGCCGCGGCGGGCATGTGGTGTTGCGGAAGTGCGAGGTGCCCGGGGAGCGACTCACGGATGAGGCCGTCGAAGGTCGGCGGTCGATGGAAGCGGGGGACCCGAAGACCTGCCCCACGTGCGGGGCCGAGATCACAGCGGAGACCGGCACGTGCCCAGCGTGCGGTGGCTCCCTCATGCCCTTCCCAGCGTCCGCATCCGGCGGACCCACTCCGGCCGTACCCAGCGACGCCGGCGAGGCGGACCAGAGCGCCACAGGTTCGGCGGCTCCCGACCAGAACCGGATCGTCCCCGCGAGACACATGGCAGCCCTGGCCGTGCTGCTCGTTGCCGTCCTGCTTTTCCTCACGTCGGGCGCGATGGGCGTGATGCTGCCGCCACGCGCGACCCCGTCACCGCCGGCGCCCACACCCACATCCCCCTTCGTTCCCGCCGAACAATCTGGTGGCTACACACCCATAGCACCGACCCCAAGCGCGTCAGCCATGCCAGCCAATGCCACACCCCCCTCCAGCGGTGGCGGCCCGAGTGGCGGCGGCCCAGTCCCCACCGCGACCGCTACCCACACCGTCTCCACCCCCACGGTCACCGCCACCCCAACGCCAACCGTCCCGCCCACGCCGACCGCAACGGACACACCGACACCAGGCAAAGGTGGTGGATAAGCCCTTGCCGCTTCCCCATCCCCCGCTGCCGCTATCCCCCGCGCTGACAAAGGCCCCACCACAGCCCGCTGGCCGCGGCGCCGCCAGCACTGCGCACGCTATTTGCGCGCCGACCCACGCCGCCCTCGTCCGTCGCCCGCACGAACCGCCCTAACCTCAGGATTCTCCCGTAAATAACCCTGTGGTCGAGGCGCCGCTGCCCGTCCCGCCGCGATTTTCAGGCCCAGCGCTGACGGCGCGCCGTCATGGGGCTTCCCTCGCAAATCGCCCGGCCCGCAC
>JANWHL010000222.1 GCA_025450405.1 Ktedonobacterales bacterium | reverse complement strand
GCGGGCGAGAAGCAGCTTGACCAGGTCAATGTGCGCGCCGATCACGGCGCACAAGATGGGCGTATTGGCCAGCTCATTGTGGGCGCGCGCATTGACCTCCGCCCCGTACCCCAGCAGCAGCAGCGCGACATCCACGCTTCCAAGCCGTGCGGCCCGATGCAGGTAAGTCCAGCCGTCCGAAGAATAGGTGTGGATCAGGTCGGGCGTCTGCTCCAATAGATGCCGCACCGTCTCGACATCGAGCGGCGCGGCCGCTTGTGCGTTGTGCCAACTCGCGTTCATCCTGGTGCTCCGCTCCTCGTACGCTTCCCGTGCGCGATGCGACGCCAGCGCAGGCCCATGCGGCTACGCTGCTAGACGGGCTACCACCACGCCACGGCGTGGTAGGCTCCGATACGACCGGCGAGGAGGGATCGTCGCCCTCCGCCGCCTCGTCCCAGGCCCCCCAGACCGCGGGCGCGTCCTCGATCTGCTCCGCGCGCACGACATACCCGTGCACCCAGGCGACGAAATACTCCTCTTGCTCGGCCAGCGGCCGCATCGCCCGCATGCCTGACCGGGCGCGGGAGACTTCCCACGCCGCGGCGATTAAGGCGTGATCGCCGAGAAAGTAGGGATTGTCAACTTTCGCCGCCGCGGTGCCACTGCGCAACCCCTGCGCGTACGCGGTGGCCAGGGTGACGTACGACGCATGGACAGCCAGATCACAGGTTGGGCCAGATGTGGGGTGATGAATCGGCCATGGGATCACCCTCCTACCCCGAGCATCACCGCACAGTGGATTGCGCCGCCAGGGAGGGGGTGACGGGAATGGGCCGCGTGGCGCAGCGCGCGCACAACACATAGGTCTCCGTGCGCGTTGGCATCCGTTCCAGCATCCAGCGGTGGCCAGATGTCTCGAGTTGCTCGGCGCGACGCTCGAGCGTCACCGTGCGACCATGGCTGTCGCAGCAGGCGCGTCCGCACGATGCGCACTGGAAGACGGCTGCGCCACCGCACGCGAGGACGTGGCACCGCGTGCCATCGATGCGCATCGTGGCGCGACCCTCTCCAGCCCGCTCTGCCGCGGGGACGATCGGTGCCCGCACGCGCGAACGCCTTCAGACGGTGCTCCGGCCCAACGCGCCAGCGGAGCGGCGGGCCGGAATCCGCGTGCTTCTACCAGCGGGTATCGCGGTAGCCGCTCGTGCGGCGCGGGTAGCCGCTGTCCGCGCGCTCGGCGCGGGCCTGCGCTTCGCTCACGCGCATTGCGCGGTCGTCCAGGGTGGTGCCGTTGAGCGCGCCGATGGCGGTGTGCGCGGCCGCGTCACTGGTCATCTGGACGAAACCGAAGCCCTTGCTGCGGCCGGTGTCGCGGTCAATCACGACCGTGGCCTCGCTGACCTCGCCATACTCCGTAAAGAGCTGCGTGAGCTGCTCGCTAGTGGCGGTGTAGGGGAGGTTCCCGACGTAGATGCGGGTCGACATGGAGCAAACTTCCTTCACTGGGTGCGACGTGGGCGCCCGAGGGCGACGTCATGAAAACAACAGCTGTCAAGCAGCTCGTGCGGCACCCGAAGGATTCATGGAGAGAAGGGGAGAGCGATGGCGCTCGACCGCAGACCACACAAACACCGCGTGTACGTCGTCGACTGTACACAGAGCATACCACATTGGCGCGAGGATCGGCGCCGCCGTGGACGCATGCGATTGTCGTCCGCTCCGCGAGGCTGTTCCATACCCCATTTGGGCTAATTCTGGCCGCCCGCGCGGATGACGTGCTAGCCGCGTGGCTTCGCCGCCCGCTCCCACGTCTTAATACCTGTCACCTCATCAGAGATGACTTGGCGCCAGCGCGGCCATTTTCCCGGATTCACGGTCCCCTCCATCAGTTTGTCGGCGGCCGTTGACACGAACTGGCGTTCTAAGCTAGACTATCTAGCAGCGATTCCCTCCCTGGGGATCCCCGACCCAATTCCAGCGGCCGGATTCGGCGCGCGAGCGGAGGAAGACGCGATGTCGTCGGCTACCCCACCACTTCAAACGGCGCCCGCCACCGGTCGGGACTCCCAGGCGGCCAGAGCGACGGTCCCCCGGCACGCGCGCCGGCCCGGACACCTCGACGCGCCCCTTGGCGATTTCCCACCTGAGCTGAGCGGCGCGACCATCCTGGCCGAGCGGGCGCTTCCCGCTCCCGGTATGACCACGCCAGCGAGTGGAACCCTGGGCACGGGCCTGCCCGGTGGAGCATCCGCCTATGGCACCGCGGGTGCCGCACCCTACACCAACACCGCGCCGGGCGTTGGCGCGGTCCCATCCGCCACCCCGGATGTCTGGCTCGTGGCGCTGGCCACCCCGGCGGGCGGCCTGCGCGGCATCGAGGGCGCCGGCCGGCCCGGTGCCGTGCGAGTCAGCCGGCCCTATGGCCACCTGCGCGCGCTCCGTCCGGTCATGCCCGAGCCCATTCCTGGCGCGACGCCTGAGCCCGATTGGGTGAAACTCTGGGACGACGCCGCGGCGGCCGGCCAGGCGTCGGGCGTCCAGGGCCCGCATGGTGGTGTGCCAGCGGAGCGGCTGCTTCCAGGTGTGGTCATGGCCGTGGAGGTCGAGACCGACGCCGGCGTCTTCCGTGTGGAGCGGCGCGACAGCGTGCTCTCCAATAGCGACCTCGCCTGGGCGATGGCCAACCTCGAGTCCGGCGAGCCGGATAGCGTGGTGCCGCTGCCCCGGCGCCAGCTGGCTTTGCTGCTGACCCTCCTCCCGCCCGCGGAGGACCCCGACCATCCTGAGGAAGACCCCACCTGGGGCTGGGCCCACAAGATGCGCGGGCCCTGGGAGCGCGGTCCCCTGCACTCGACTGGCCGGCTGGGCCGGCTCATCGCGCTGGACCCCGATGTCTCCGGCCGCGGGATGCACCGCGCGTGCTTCGAGATCCTGGGCACCGAAGACGTCGTCTGGGCCGCCGGAGTCCCGTGCTTCCGCGCCGGCAGTGTCTACGAGCTGGTGCCGCTGGCCCGGCGCGGCAGCGTGAGCCGCTGGCTCACCTGGCCACTCGGCAAGGGCCGCAGGCGTGCCGGCATGCCCGAGCGCCCGAAGTGGGAGATCGCCCGCGCGGTCTACCGCGTTGGCGCGCCCCGCTGGCCGCTGGCCGGCGTGGTCGAGCCCCTCGGCCCCCTCGGCGTAGCCGGCTAACCCCCGCAACCCTCGCCACGGCGTCCCCGCCATTTATGGCCTCGCGCACGTGGCCCGCCAAGTCTGGCCGCTCCCATCGCGGTCCCCCTTCCGTCTCCCCTCTCCTCGCTAAGGAGTGTGGTTGGGGGTGAGGACCCTTCCGGCGGTAAATGCCTCCGGTCTTCTCCGAACCTCTGTGTGCCCCCAGTGGGGGAGCCCAGCCCCCAGTGGGGGACCCCGTCTCCGTTACCTCATTGTGAATGCTCTGTATGCGCTCGCCCCAACGTCCGGAGGCTCGCCATGCGCACCCTCACCTGGGGCGAGGTGTGGGGACGGCGTCTCGCCCGGCACGCGCTGCTCGCGCCGCTCCCCCGTGAGCGCCTCGAGGATGCCGTGCGCGCGGTCTGCGGCATCCACGCCCAGGTGATGCCCGCGGCCATGCTCTCGCTCGGCATGCGCGTGGAGGGCGTGACCATCCGCGACATCCGCGCGGCGCTTTGGGAGCGGCGTGCGCTCGTCAAAGCCCATGGCCCGCGCGGCACCGTGCACCTCTTTGCCGCCGATGACCTGCCGCTCTGGGTGGCCGCGTTGCGCGCGATCCCGCGCCCCGACGATACGCGCCGGCTGGCCAGCCTGGGATTGGAGCCAGCCCAGGTGACAGCGCTCGTCGCGGCCATCTCCGATGCCCTGGACGGCCGCCAGCTCACCCGCGACATGCTCGGCGACGAGGTGGCGCGCCGCGTGGGGGATTGGGCACTGGACCCCGTCAGCCCCGCGTTCGGTGGCCGGTGGCCCCGCTGGCAGATGGCCATTGGCGCGGCCGCCAGCTCCGGCCTGCTCTGCTTCGGACCTGACCAGGGCACTCGCGTGACCTTCGTCCGTCCCGATCAGTGGCTCGGCGCGTGGTCCGAACCCGACGGCGCCGCCGCCCTCCGCGAGGTCTTCCGCCGCTATCTCGCCGCCTATGGTCCGGCCACGCCCCGCGATTTCGCCCAGTGGCTCGCCATGCCCCTCAGCGCGGCCACCGCGATTGCCCGCGAGCTAGCTGGCGAGCTCGAGGAGGTGGATGTCGAAGGCCACCACGCCTGGCTGCTCGCCAACGCTGCCGCTACGTCCTGGCCGCCGCCGCGCAACGTGGTACGTCTCCTGCCCCATTTCGATTGTTATGGCATCGGGTGCCACCCGCGCGAGCGCCTGGTGCCGGCCGCCTGGGCGGAGCGCGCTCTGACACGCGGAGCCATCGGGAACGTGCCCCTCGTCATTCGCGACGGCGTCGTCGCCGGCATCTGGCGGCAGCACCGATCGCGCCGCCAGATCGAGATTCAGGTCGAGATTTCCGACTCCCTGGCCGCCGCCGAGCGCGACGAGCTGGCTGCCGCCGCCACACGTATCGGGGAGATCCTGGAGACAAAGGCCATGCTCTCGCTCAGTGAGGTGGACGCCCGCCCCCACCTGTGATACCAATACTGGAGAGTCCACGCGGGTGGACTTCGTGGCCGAAGACCCCTCGTCGCGCTTTAAACGGCCAGGAACACGCGACGTGTCACCACGATTTGGTATGGCGACCACGCCGCGGATGAGAGCCATTACCGTACGTTCGAGTCGTAAGCGTCTGGTTTGCCCGCCGCCATGTGCCCCTGCCCCACTTCGTCCCTGATCGCGGTCCACGCTTCTCTCTCACGCGCGCGCTCTCTGCGTCCTCCGCCGCGTCCTCCGCCGCGTCCTCGGCGGTTAACTCCGTTCTCCGTCCCTCTGTGTCCTCTGTATCCTCATTGTGAATCCACCCCTCCGCCCGCGAATTGCGGCCCGAGCACCCCCGTCAGCAGCCCCACGATCGCCCCATCGTCGCCGATGTAGGTGACAATCACGCGCCCCTTCATGAAGTGGTGCGGCGTCGCGATCCAGTCGACCACCACGCCACCGCCACCAAGCGGACCGAACCCCCCGCGAAACGTCGACCCATCGGGTGTCACCCGCGCGGCGTCGTACTGCGCGGCGATGATCGTGCCGTACTCATAGACGGCCACATGTGTGCCATTGACCGTGAGCCCGTGGCCCGCCCCTCGGAACGTTTGGGTCGAGGCCGCGCCGGCGTCCCGCACCGTCGCCCCGCGCGCCCGCAGCGCCCCGCGCAGGTCGCCGAGCGAAAACGCGCTGACCTGCCCGTACACGCCCGCCGCCACCGCCAGGACGACCACCGTCCCCAGCGCCGCCAGCCAGAGCCGCCCGCGTGTGCGCGTTCGCGTCGTGTTCATGGTTGGCCGTCCTTCTGTGCGCCATCCCACCCGCGCGGTCATCCCGTGTCACCCGACCAGACGCTCCCCCGCGCGCCGCGGTTCCCCGCCGTGCATGCCGCGTGCCGCGCCCTAATCCACCATCTGGTCCACGATCTGGCGGCTGGAGATGGCCTTCCCTCCCCGCTGGCGCCGCCTACGGGACCGCGCATCAGGACGACAACGGGCCGCCCGCCTTCGCGGCGAGCGGCCCTGACGTCGGTCGCGCGGACCTGCGCGGCTCCACGCGGATCCGTGACCTCTTCTTGTCCTCTCCTCCTCTGTGTCCTCCGTGTCCTCTTTGTGAACTTCCGTCCCCGTCCTACGGGTGCCGGTTGATCACCCCTGGGAACTCCAGCGAGACGGGCACGAAGGGGAAGTTGTTGCCTTCGCGCGGACTCAGGAAACCGGCCGCCGTCACCGCCGCCGGTACGTCCGTGAAGTGCTCCAGCGCGACCGGCCCGAAGGCCCAGTTATCCCACGGGTTGGCGCCCAGGATCACGCGCCCGACCACCCGGTGGCCGCCCTCCACCTGCATCAGTTGGCCGCCGATCTGGGCGATGCGTGGCAGTCCCATCGACGCCGTGTCCTTGATGAACGCCAGCAGCGCGCCATTGGTCAGCTCCTCCGCCAGCTGCTGTGTCGCCAGG
Source organism: Ktedonobacterales bacterium (assembly GCA_025450405.1). Taxonomy (GTDB): domain Bacteria; phylum Chloroflexota; class Ktedonobacteria; order Ktedonobacterales; family JADMIN01; genus JANWHL01. The sequence goes on along the minus strand of JANWHL010000222.1, from coordinate 2,223 downwards.
AAGAACTCCCGGTTCGTGAATGTCTCCGCGCCGTGCGGGAAGCTGAAATTGTTGGTGACCGGCGTGCCGCCATTGGCGACGGCGAAATCGCGATGGATCTGCTCCTCCACCGCGATCGCCGCCAGCGCGTCCTTCTGGGCGAAGTTGAATCCCAGTCGTTCGGCGTTGGCGACCCCGAGCCGATAGAGCGTCACGAACAGTTCTTCGCCCGTCGCGATGATGCTGAAGAACGTCTTGAGCGTATCGCCGCCCTCCAACGCCTCCGCGTGTACCGCCAGCGCCCCCAGCGCCCCCGCGCTGGTAAGCGCCGCCCCCGTCGCGCCCGCCACCGCTCCCCGCAGCAGCCAGCGCCGCGACCAGGGCCGAGCGAACGACGCCATCAGGGAGTTGGTGGCCGCCAGGGCCGGTGCCGGTACCTCCTCGATGGCCCGACGAATCCCTGGGGAATCCGTCCTATCCAGGTGATCCACGTAATCCATGCGCGGCTGTGCCCCTTTCTATGGGCGTGGCGCACGGCCGCGGCGCGGCGGACCTCGCCGGCCCGCCAGATGGCATCCGCGGTCGCGTGTCACATCGTGATGACTTCGCACCCGTCCAAGGCAAAGCCACCGGCAGCCGCAAATTGTGGGCCATGATGCGGCCAAATGGGCACTACCCGCTCTCCGCCTCCCGGCGCATCAGCGCCCAGAGCGCCGCCACGTGTTCGCGCTCCGTGCCCAGGGCGCCCACCGACACCCGCACCATCCAGCGCCCGTCCAACTGCGCCGGCGTCAGGTAGGCCGCGCCCGACCGCGCGATCCGGTCGACCCAGCTCTGTGTGTGATGGTCGAGCGCTTCGCCCTCGAGCCCCGGCGGCTCATGGCGCACGCAGACTGTCTGGAGCGGCACCGGCGCCAGCACGCGCCAGTCCGGCGCCGCGCGCACCGCCTCAGCCAACCACGTCGCGTTCGCCAGATCGCGCCGCAGTCGCGCCCGCAGCCCCTCCACTCCCGACTCGCGGATCAGGCACCAGAGCTTGAGCGCCCGGAACCGTCGCCCCAACGGGATGCCCCAGTCGCGCAGGTTCTTCACCCGCTCATCCATCGCCGTGCGCAGATAACTGGGGTTCGTGCTCATTACCCGTACCAGGTGATCGGGGTCGCGCACGTAGTAGAGTGAGCAATCGAAGGCCGCGCCCAGCCACTTGTGCGCGTTCAGCACCAGCGAGTCCGCCCCCTCGATGCCCTCCCACATCCACCGGCACTCCGGCAGGATCATCGCCGACCCCGCCATCGCCGCGTCCACGTGCAGCCAGGCGCCGTGCTCGCGCGCCAGATCCGCCAGCGGCACCAGCGGATCCAGCGCGGTGGTGGCCGTCGTGCCCGTCGTCGCCACGATCGCGCAGGGGCGCCGGCCCGCGCGCACATCCTCCGCGATGGCCGCCTCCAGCGCGTCTGGGCTCATGGCGTAGGTCGTGTTGGTCGCGATCAGCCGTACGTTTTCGCGCCCAAAGCCCGCCAGGAGCGCGCCTTTCTCCACCGAGCTGTGGCTCTGCGCCGAGGTGTAGACCACCAGCGGACGCTCCTCGCCTTGCAGGCCCCCACGCGCGAGCGCGAAACCCGAGGCGCGTTCCCGGGCGCAGATGAGCGCCACCAGCGTGCTAGTCGACGCGGTGTCCTGGATCACGCCGCTCCAGGCGGGCGAGAGGCCCACCATCCGCCGCATCCAGTCGGTCACCACCTCCTCCAGCTCCGTCAGCGCCGGGCTCGCCTGCCATGAGAGCCCGAGGACACCCAGCCCCGTGCTCAAGTAGTCGCCCAGCACCGAGGCGAGCGCGCCGTTGGCGGGGAAGTAGCCGAAGAAGCTGGGATGCTGCCAGTGCGCGAGCCCCGGCACGATCACCGCGTCCAGGTCGCGCATGATCGCGTCGAACGCCTCCGGCGCCTCGGGCGGCTCTTCCGGGAGTGCCGCGCGGATCGCCCCCGGCTCCACGCGCGCCATCACCGGCCGATCGGCGATCTCCGCGCGATAGTCCGCGACCCAGTCGATGAGCGCGTGGCCCACCCGCCGGAACTCCTCGACGTCCATCGCTCGCTCCCTCCGCTCTCCGTGTCCTTTGTGCGCTCTGTGGTTGCAATCGTCTCTCTCCATCTCTCTGCGTCTCTCTGCGTCCTCCGCGCCCTCGGCGGTTAATGCTCTGCCCCTCCCTCTCTCCTCCTCCGTTCCCTCTGTGGCCTCATTGTG
>JANWHL010000221.1 GCA_025450405.1 Ktedonobacterales bacterium | reverse complement strand
GGCTGCTCCCGGCCAGAGCGTGCGGATGAGCACGACAGTATCCTCACACGCGCACGACGATCAGGTGGCGATGGCGCGCACCCATCGCTCTCCGCATTGTACACACGCACGAGGCGTTTGCCGCACGCTTCTCGCTTATGATGCGCCAGCTGGTATTCGCTCCAGCGCGTCGTGTGTGGCCGTGGAGAGCAGCTCGGCGCGTCAGAAGCTGAGGGATGCCCCACCTGACGCCAGTCGCTCGACGACGTTCGCCGCGGTGACTACCCGGGCGCCTTCGATCAAGTCTCCTTCGGAGATGCCGCGTGGTTTGGTACAGGAGCCGCAAGCCCAGATCTGGCCGCCATTGGCGAGGAAGGACGCGATGACGTCCTTGAGTGGCTGGAAGCCCTCTTTGTGGATGCCGTCGACATAGCCGCGAGTGGCCAGCCAGACGCCATCAATGGTGAGCAGCACGACGGCATCCTGGTCGGCTGAGGCCGCGACATTGCCGACGACGAAGGCGAGTGTGGCGCGCTCCGGGTCTCCCCGGCCATGGGTGCAGTTGACGGTGAGCTGGTTCATGGGTGTTTCCTCTCCCTCCGGTCAGTCACTCTTCTTGCGCAAATAGAAACACAGGGTTCGCGGCGGCGCTTCGATCACCGCGAGCAACTCATGCCCCGACAGGCGGCTCCACGAGGCAATGTCTTCGCGCGCGGCGGGATCGTCCACGCGCACTTCGAGCACCTGGCCGGATCGCAGTGCACGCATCCTGGCCTTGATGGCCGGCGTGAGAAGGGCGCAGGTCGCGCCCGCTGCCTCAGAGAGCCCCGTCATTTCCAACACCGCATCGGCCGACGGAGCGGTTATGCCGGTTGTCGACTCAATACCATCCATACTCCCTCCTCCCGCGCTATGCTTGCGTGCCACAACCGCGACGGATAGTTGGCCCGCACGCTGGTCTGCCGCCTATAATGTGGTCAACTGAAGATCAGTATACGTGGGCGGGCCGCGTCAGACAATGATTGATGCGCGGAGAGTGTTGATTGAAACACCGGAATGTGCCGCGAGCGAGTCGGGCTCCGGCGGGAGCGTCGTAGATGGATGTCCTTTCCGATGCGCTGCGCGTGGTGCGCCTGTCAGGCGCGGTGTTCTTCACGGCCAGACTCTCCTCGCCCTGGTCAATACAATCTCCGCCCGCAAGCGATCTCGTCTCGCTCCTGAGATTGCCGTCGGATTGTGTGACGCTCTTCCACGTGCTGGTTGAGGGCCACTGCCTGGTAGCGCTGGAGGGGCACCAAACGGTCGAGTTGGAGGCCGGCGATGTCGTGATCTTGCCGCGCGGCGCGGGGCATGTGATGGGAAGCGACCCACAGACTACCCCGAAGCCCATGAGCGCGCTCCTACCGCCGCTTACGAGCGAGCGTATCCCAGACATCGTCGCTGGCGGGCGTGGCGAGGTTACGCGCTTTATCTGTGGCTACTTATATTGCGATCAGCAGTTTAATCCGCTCATGGGCACATTGCCTGAGGTACTGGTTGTAAGCAACCACAAGCGTAACGAGTGCGGTCAGACGCGAGGCGACAGGGCCGGTCCGGGAGTGCGTGCGGCCATGATCCAGTCGGGAGAGTGGCTCGAAACGACACTACGCTACACCGTCGAGGAGGCGAATGGCGCGGGTCCGGGCAGCGCGCTGATGCTGGCGCGGCTGGCCGAGATTCTCTTCGTCGAAGTGTTGCGCCGCTACATGAAGGAGCTTCCGCGGACGGAGCGGGGATGGCTGGCCGGGGTGAAGGATCCCGTGGTGGGGAAGGCCCTTCAGTTGCTGCACGCGAGTCCCGAGCGCACCTGGACCGTGGAGGAACTCGCCCGCGCCATCGCTGTCTCGCGCTCGACACTGGCAGACCGCTTCACGGGACTGATCGGCGAGCCGCCGATGCGCTACCTGACGCGATGGCGTATACAGGTCGCGGAACATCTGCTCAGGCAGACGAACCTCAGCATCTTCGCGGTGGCGGAGCGCGTGGGGTACGCGTCGGAGGCAGCGTTCAACCGTGCCTTCAGGCGCTATGTTGGCCGACCGCCCGCGTTGTGGCGGCTAAGCCAGGTGTAATGCGCCGCGCAGGTCACCCGTCGCCGTGACTCATCTCGCCGCCTGCTCATCCACTCACCCACCGGCTGGTGGCACTGATGCATCTGCCGCGCTTTCGCCGCTGCTCGTCTCGGCAACGACTGGGGATGCATTCAGCGCGGCGGCCGCGGGCGCGTCGGCGTAGACGCCGCGATACTCGGGCGGCACCAGAGCGGCGATGTGCCGCATGATGGTGTCGATGCCGCGTTCCAGGTCCTCGCGCCGGCGCTTGCCACTGACTTCCAGGGTGAACGGCGTGCCATAGACCACGTGTACCGTAGGCGCCCACGGCCCATAGTGGCCCTTGAGCACCCGCTCCGTGCCGGCGATGCCCACCGGCACGATCGGCGCGCCGGTGCGCATGGCGATCAGCGCCACCCCGGCGAGGCCCGCGGCCATCTTGCCTGTGCGGCTGCGGTGCCCTTCAGGGAAGACGACCAGCATCTGCCCCGCGCCCAGCAACTCCTCGGCGGTGCGTAGCGACTCGCGGTCACCCTCGCCCCGGCGCACGGGAAAGGCGTCCAGTCCGCGCATGATCGCGCCCAGCACGGGCACCCGAAACAACTCGATCTTGCCCATGTGGTGCTGGTGACGCTTCACGTAGAAGCCGATGGTCGGAATATCCATGAAGGTGATATGGTTGCCGACCATAATCACCGGCCCCCGCACTGGGATGTTCTCCAGACCCGTGACATCTAGCTTCTCGACGAAATGGATGAAGGGTGTGACGATTGCCCGGCACAATTCATAGAAGCGGCGGTGTTCTTTCATGCCAGCAGCCCCACCATCTCCAGAATACGCTCGACGACGTCATCCGCTTGCAGATCATCGGTATGGATACGCACGGCGTCAGCGGCGGGGCGCATCTTGCCGGCATCCAGCTCGTCGCGCAGTGCCATCTCGGCGCAGACCGCCTCGAACGATGGCGCGGTGGCGCCGAGTTGGGCCAGCAGGTCGTGATGGCGGCGGCGCGCGCGCTCCTCGACCGCTACCATCAGATAGATCTTCAGGTCGGCGTCGGGTAGTACCACCGTGCCAATATCGCGCCCGACCATCACCACGCCGCGACTATCCGCCAGCGCCCGCTGGCGCGCGAGCATCGCATGGCGCACGCGCGGATGTGATGAGGTGAGCGGCACCGCGGCTTCTACCGCTGGTGAGCGCAGCTCCGGCGTCACATCGCGCCCGTCCACCAGCACGGTATACTGGCGGCCGTCGTCCCGTGTCGGCGGCAGCACCTCGAACCGCGTCAATTCCGCCAGTGCGCCGAGCCCAGCCACATCCTGGGGGGCGATGTGCCGCTCCAGCGCCACAACGGTGAGTGCGCGATAGAGCGCGCCCGTGTCCACATAGAGATAGCCCAGCCGCCGGGCCAGCCGCTCGCCAATGGTGCTCTTGCCTGAGCCGGCCGGCCCATCAATGGCGATTTGCGGGTGCTCGCGCATGCGCCTGCTCCCCCACTCACGGCGGGTGGTGCGCGCGGCGATGCCACCCTCGCCGGCCCGCGCTCCCCGCCGCATTCTCCGCCATTATAGCAGGGACGAGCCTCCGGTGGTATCAACCGTCAGTTGACGGTGGCGGAACGATCAGGCGGGCGCCGCGCTGGTAGGTGAGATAGGTCCAGGCCCACTGGAACATGACCACGAAACGGTTGCGATAGCCGATCAGGTACAGGATGTGGACGCCGGTCCAGACCAGCCAGGCCAGCCAGCCACTCAACTCCAGATGCCAGATCTGAGCGACGGCAAACGAGCGCCCCACCGTAGCCAGATTCCCCGTGTCGCGGTAGGTGAACGGCGGAAGCGGAGCGGTGTCGCCCGCGGTACGCCGCGCGATCGCGCGGGCCACGTAGTGCCCCGCCTGCATCGCCACCTGCGCCACACCTGGCAGCGTCTGCTCGCCGCTGGCTACGGCGGCGGTGTCGCCGATGACGAAGATCGCGGGATGAGCGGGCACACTCAGATCGGGATTGACCGGCACCCGGCCCGCGCGATCGGTTGCGACGCCCAACCAGCGCCCTGCCGGCGAGGCCATCACTCCCGCCGCCCAGAGCGCGGTCTGTGCCGCCACCCGTTCGCCGCCGATGGTGACGCCCTCGGCGTCCACCGCGCTGACGGCTTTGCCCGTGTGGACCTCGACGCCCAGATGTTCCAGCCCGCGTTGCGCCTGGTCCGAGAGATGTCGCGAGAATGCGGGCAGGATGCGCGGACCGGCCTCTACCAGCAGCACCCGCGTGGTAGCTGGGTCGAAGTGACGGAAATCGTGGCGCAGCGCCTTGTGCGCCAGTTCGGCGATAGCGCCCGCCAGCTCAACGCCGGTTGGACCCGCGCCGACGATGACGAACGTCAGCAGCGCCGCCCGCCGTGCCGGATCGCACTCCAGTTCGGCCCGCTCGAAGGCCGTCAGAATGCGGCGGCGCAACATGGTCGCATCGGCGAGCGATTTCAGGCCGGGGGCCACTGGCTCCCAATCGGCATGCCCGAAGTAGCTGTGACGGGCACCCGTCGCCAGAATCAGATAGTCGTAGGGGACGGCCCGCTCGCCCACCAGCACCCGCTGGCCCGCGACGTCCACACCGGTCACCTCACCCAGCTGCACCTCGGCGTTCCGCTGCCGCCGCAAGATGCCGCGAATCGGATAGCTGATATCCGCGGGCGAGAGTCCCGCCGTTGCCACCCAGTACAGCAGTGGCTGAAACACGTGGTGGTTGATACGGTCGATGACGGTAACATCCACTGGTGCGTGGCGTAGCGCTTTGGCTGCCTGTAAGCCGCCGAAGCCGCCACCCACGATGACCACATGCGGGCGGCGCCCCGTCGCCCGCGCCGCGACGCCGGTTGCCTCAGGCGCATCCATCTCAGCTGCCGCCAGCGATGAGTCGCTCAACCTCGCAATGCCTCATTCCCCGCTGGACCCCGGTCGTGG
>JANWHL010000220.1 GCA_025450405.1 Ktedonobacterales bacterium | reverse complement strand
GCCCCTACGCAACGGCTTGTATGGATGTAGTGGAAATGGGGGCGCGGGATGGGGTCACCGGGCGCCAAAAAGCCCTCCTCGCGCAGGACGAGGAGGGCCGCTCGTGGTGCCACCTGGCTTCGCGACGCGCCCCTCGACAAGTGTAAGGTCCACGCAGTGAGCACGCCGCCGCCTCAGGCGAGATAGCGGTCGCATCCCGTGCGGGGCGGTCGCGACATGCGCCATTTGCGCACGCGCCGGCCGCGCGCCGCAGGCTCGCGGGCGACTTCCGCGCGGCGGGCGGTGGGGGCCCTCAGCCTCAGGCACCCCGTCTCTGACCGCCGCTCCGCGCGTACTCCTCCCGGTCTCGGCCCCTGGTGACGATTGGTATGTCACAGTCTATCCAGCGCGCATAGGCGCTGTCAATGTCTGGACGATTCCAAGGGCGGGGCGATGCAAAGTTCGAGCCGACCGGTGCGCGGACCGATGGTGGCCGCAGTGGTGCGGTGAGATATGGGCCGCGTCGGCGGCGTAAGGGCGACGCGGCTGACGGTTGACAGTGACGCGACCAGGGGCGGGCGGGGTGGTATGGCGAGGATGCGGAATGGAAGGTCCGCGTCTCATCCTGCGCGTCGGGCGGGGAGTGGGGAATGGGCACGCTGGGCGTGCGGCTCAGCCAGGGGCGGGCGGGGTGGTGGAGCGAGGAGGCGCCCTGAAGGACGCGGCGCATCCGCGTCGTCGAGCGGGGTGGTTGGCGGCCGTGGGCGATTCGCGAGGGAAGCGAGATGCCGGCGCGCCGTCAGCGGTGGGCCTGAAGAAGTGGGGAGGCGGCACCTCCGCGGCTCGGCTATGGAGTTATTTTCGGGCGAATCGGCCATGGCGGCGGAGGTTCGAGGTGAGTGGACACCTTGCCGGGCGGCTCCGTCATATGCTGACTCTCGCGCGGATTCTCGAGTGTGTCACGCCAGATTGTTTGCGGCGGCGCAACATCCTGGGTGGTGATCGCGGCTTCGCCAACAAGTATGAGACGCGACCTGTGGCGGCGGACGATGTCTGACGGGTGGCCGGATATGCCTGCCCATCGGCACCAAGCGAAGTCCGACGTCGCGCCGCGCGCCAATCGAGGTCGCGCAAGGCAAGCGGGCGCCCTGAAGGGGCGCGGGGACGGACGGGTGGTGTCGGTGACGCGCACGCGTGATACCAAATCGTGGTGCATCGTGGCGGTTTCCAGGCGGTTGAAACCGCGCGGGCGTTCAACCGAACGCCCCTACGGGCCGCCGGCCACGAAGTCCCCCTTCGGGGACTCTCCAGCATTGGTACAAGGGCTCGGCCGCGCCCGCCTGATATCGGCTCGGCCAACCGGTCCCCTGCCGGATCGTGACAATGCGGGTCGGCGCGTGCGCCGATCCGCCTGACCCCTCAGTTGATGAGGAGATAGCTGAAGGTGATGTCGGCGCTGGGGGCGCTGCTGGCGTGGAGGGTGAAGGCGCCGGGTGCGACCGTCGCCCAGATGCTCACCTGCGGTCTGAAGTCGCCGTCAGGATCACGTGGCTGCTCCCACCGCACGCGCTGCTACTGACGGCCTTGGTGGTGGTGCCGTGCGCCAGCGTCGCGGTGCCGAAGGCGTTGCCCAGCACGTGGATGCTGCCGACGCCGCCGATCGCCCAGCCCGAGGGGGCGGTGAGGTAGAGCATGCGCGGGTCGCCAGGGCCACGAACCCATCCATGCCAACCGTTCGCCTGGCGCTCGCCTGAGCCAGAACAGCGGTCATGCGTTAGTCTGTCAAGGTTCGATGTACGCGCCGACCGATGTGCGCGCCGCACGAACACGCCGCGTGTGGGTGGTGGTCGGCGGTGGAGGGCGCGGTCAATTGATCAGCAGATAAGGCAAGTGATACCGTGCGCGGGAGCGAAGTCCATCGTCGGCGGGTGGCACGCGGCGTGCACCGGCGGCGTGGGACGTTCGCGCGGCTCGGCACGCTTGCCGTGGGGGCGAGGAATGGCGACCGCCGCTGGGCGGTGAACGGCGGACCAATCACGAGGGGGCAGGTAGGCATGGCGAAGCACGGGAAACAGACGAAACACGGCGCCGGGGACCGCGGCGGGACGAGAACGAGCCAGGGTGATGGCGCGGGCGGGGCGCGGGAGCGCGGGAGGACCGACCGGCTCGCCAGCGGCACCGAGACAGCACGGCCGGCGAGCCGGGGCGGCAGCGGCACGCGCGTGGTGCGCGTCATTCCGCTGGGTGGGGTGGGCGAGGTGGGCAAGAACGCCACGGTCGTGGAGTGTGGCCAGGACGCCGTGCTGGTGGATTGCGGCGTCAAGTTCCCCGTGGAGGAAGAGCGCGGTATTGACCTGGTGATCCCGGACGTCTCTTATTTGCGCGACCGGCCGGAGCGACTGCGCGCCATCCTGCTGACGCACGCGCACGAGGATCACATCGGCGCGCTCCCGTACGTGCTGCCACAACTGGCCACCCGCGACGATCCGTTGCCGCTGTATGGCTCCACTTTCACGCTGGGGCTGGTGCGCCCGAAGCTGACTGAGCATCGAGTGCTGGACCATGCCGACTTCCATGTGATCGAGCCGGGGCAGCGCTATCCGCTGGGCAAGGGGCTGGAGGCTGAGTTCGTTCCCGTGGCGCACAGTATCCCTGACAGCCACATGGTCGTGCTGCACACGCCGGCGGGCGTGGTGATCGTCACGGGGGACTACAAGCTCGATCCAACGCCGGTCTCCGGTGTGCCGACCGATCTGGCCCGTCTGCGCCAGTTGGGCGATGAGGGCGTGCTTGCCTTTCTCTCGGATTGTGTGCGCATCGAGCGGCCGGGGCGGACGCCCACCGAGCAGCTGGTCATTCAGGCGATCGAGGAGCAGATCGCATTGGCGCCGGGGCGCGTGATCCTCACGACGTTCGCGTCTAATGTGCCGCGGCTCGAATGCGCGCTCATTGCCGCGCACCAGCACGGCCGCCAGGGCGCGGTGGTGGGGCGGAGCATGGAGCAGAACCTGCGCGTGGCGATGGAGCTCGGTTACCTGCACATCCCGGGCGACGCGCTGGTGACGGTGGAGGAGGCCAACCGCCTGCCGCCCGAGCGGGTGCTGCTGCTGACGACGGGGAGCCAGGGCGAACCGACCTCGGCGCTTTCGCGCATCGCTACGGGCAATCACCGGTTGATCCAGCTGCGGCCGAACGACACGGTCATTCTCTCGGCTACGCCGGTCCCCGGCAACGACGAGACGGTGGCGCGGACGATTGATAATCTGTTCCGCCGCGGCGCCCGGGTGATCTATAGCGCTGTCGTGCCCAACATCCACGTCAGTGGCCACGCCAGCCGCGACGAGCTGCGCGAGGTGCTGGAGGTGGTGCGGCCGCGCTATGTCGCGCCGGTCCACGGCGAGTACCGGCACCAGGTGCTCTACGGCCAGATGGCCGCGGAGCTGGGCTACGGGCCCGAGCGCATCCTACTGCCTGAGTTGGGCGATGTGCTGGAGTTTGGCGCGGACGGCGCGCGGGTGAAGGGGCATGTGGACGCGGGCTCGGTGCTAGTGGACGGGCTGACGGTGGGGAATGTGACGCGCGACGTGCTGCGCGACCGCGAGCACCTGGCGGGTGACGGGGTGGTGGTGGTGACGCTAGTGGTGGACCGGCGGAGCGGCGCCCTGCTGGCGGATCCGGAGCTGGCCGCGCGCGGGGTGGTTCGGATGGAGGAGAGCCAGGACGGCGATTTTCTCGCGGAGGGGGCGAAGCAACTGCGCCGGGCGGTGCGGAACGGCCACGGCGAGCTGGAGTATGGGGAGATGGTGGCCCTCACTAAGGAGACGGTGAGCACGTATGTCTGGAAGCGCCTCCACCTGCGGCCGCTGATCGTGCCGGTGATCACGGCGTTGTGACGCGGACGGAGGAGATGCACGATGAGGACACAGAGGACACAGAGGGACGGAGGGATTCACAGGGAGGGGAGGAAGGGAGGGTGGAGGAGGTAGGGTAGGGAGACGGACGAGCGTAGGGCGCCGTTGATTCTGCGGGGCATCCCAGCCACGGGCGAGCGTGGAGGCATGGCGAGGAGGCGCCCTCAAGGACGCGGCCCATCCCGGGCGCGAGAGGATGCGCTTGATGTCTTTTGCTGACGTTCATGCGTAGGCGCGCAGCCACCAGACGGCCCCGTGGACCTTCGGCCACGATATCAGCGGCGTGGATTAGCGCGAATCGCCATCACTCGGCCAGGGCGCGGTAGACGAGGCGCTGGAAGTGGCGCAGGCCGTTCTCGCGGGTGAGCAGCAGGCGCCCCTGGTCGAAGTAGCCGGAGCGCAAGCCGCGCTGCACGGATTCGCAGAGAACGATGTCCTCTTCCTGCACCTGGTCGATGAAGCGCACGAACTCGCGCTCTTCCTCGGCGCCCACCGCGTCCACGAAGCAGTACTCGTAGATCGCCAGGGTGCGCTCGGTGTCGAGGGGGCGGATCAGGTTGAGCGAGACGTTGCCGGGACCGGGATAGACGTTCAGGGTGAAGTTGGGCCAGAGATAGGCGTAGAAGCCGTCGCGGACGCCTTCGCCGATCGGGTAGAGGCCGGAGACGCGGCCCTCACGCGCCGCGGCGGTGGCGGGGCCGCCCTGGGTCGAGAAGTAGTCGTGCTCGGTCACGACGTAGTTCTTGACGTCGATGAGATCGCTGAAGCCCTTGTGGGCCACCGGGCAGTGATAGCACTCCAGATAGTTGTCCATCACCACTTTCCAGTTGGCGGCGATTTCGTACTCGCGGCGCACGCGCCGCCGGAGGGCGTTCAACTGGATGCCGCACGCGGCGGTCAGCTCGGGCAGCGTGCCCAGGACGTTGGCCAGCGGAGGCGCCGTGGGATCGGGGTTCACAAAGATGAATGGTCCCCAGGTCTCGACGGGCAGGGACAACAGGGGATAGTCCGCCGCGCGAAAGCCTGGCTCGTCCTTGGAGCCCGGAGCGGCGCGGAGAGTACCGTCCAGATTGTAGGTCCAGGCGTGGTAGAGACACTGGAGCGTCTTGCGGTGGCCGCACGCGTCGCGGACCAGCTGCGAGCCACGGTGGCGGCAGACATTCGCGAAGGCGCGGAGATCACCCGTTTCGTCGCGGACCACGAGGATGGGGGCGTTGCCGGCCTCGGTGGTGATAAAATCGCCGGGCTGGGCGACGTGCTCGGTGAGGCCAACGTATTGCCAGGCGCGCCGGTAGATGCGCTCGCGTTCCAGGGCGTAGACGGCAGGGTCGGTGTACCAGTGCGCGGGGAGCGTGGAGCCGCTTTCGAGCGATTCGCGCAGTCCGTCGAGCTTCCCCAGCGTGGCGTGTCCGCGCGTCGTCACCGTGGTCATGGCGTTCTCCCATTCGCGTGTCGGGCGGTGTGATCGTCGTCGCGGCGGCGCCGCTCCGCTCAGCGTATCACACGGATGTCCTCATCCATGCCACTCCGGGTGGGCAATCGTGTGGCCCAGTGGCATGATCCTGACAGCTGCGCGCGGGCCAAACGTGGAGGTGGCGGCGGAACACAGCCGCATCGGAGCGCGGAGCATGGGCGCATCGACGTGCCGAGGGTAGGCGCGGTGGTGTGGCGAGGAGGCGCGCTGACGGACCGGCGAACCAGCAAGGGCAATGCGGGGCTCCGCGGCACGCTCCATGCGGGCACTGGGTGCGTGTTAGCATAGGGCCAGTGAAAGAGGCGACATATTCCAGCGCTTGGTCTCGGCGTCATCAGCACCTTTTGTCCGCGTGCCGACGGTATCGCCAATTACACTCGCGACCTCCTCGAAGCCGTACGCGCCGCCGCACCCGATCTGACGATCATGGGGGCGGCGATCACGGAGCGCGGCGCCCGCCACACCTACCCCGCGGACGTGCGTTGGAGAATCGCGCAGGACATTCCGGGCAGCTACGCCGCCGCCGCCCGCGCGCTCTCGCGCGCCGGGGTCGCCGCGATCGCGGTTCAGCACGAATTTGGCTTGTATGGGGAGTGGCGTCCCGCTGACGAGGCGCTGGTTGATATGACGCCGGCGCTGTTGGCCGCGGCGGAAAGGCCGCTCATTACGACGCTCCACACCGTCCTGCCGGACCCGATCACGGAGGTGCGACACGCGCTGCGCCGGCTGTGCGCGGGCAGCGCCGCCGTGGTGGTGATGGCGCGGGCGGCGGCGCGCCTGCTCGCGGAGGTGTATGGGGTGGATCCGGCGCGCGTTAGGGTCATTCCTCATGGGGTGCCGGTGTTCGCGTGCCGGGAAGAGGCGGTGGCGAGAGCGGAGCTGGGGCTGAGCGGTCGCACGGTGCTCAGCACCTTCGGGCTGATCCATCGCAATAAGGGCATCGAGGTGGCCATTCGCGCGCTCCCCGACATCGTGGCACGGCATCCGGAGGTGGTCTACCTGGTCATTGGGCAGACACACCCCACCGACCAGCGGCGCGAGGGGGAATCCTATCGCGACGAACTGGACGCGCTGGTGCGCGACCTGGGGGTGGCCGGTAACGTCCGCTTCGTGAACCGCTATCTCGACCAGGCAGAGATTCCGCGGTATCTGGAGGCCACGGACATCTATCTGACGCCGTATCACGACCGGACGCAGATCAGCAGCGGCACACTCGCCTACGCGCTGGGCTGCGGGCGGGCGATCGTCAGCACACCGTACGCCTATGCCGTGGAGGCGCTGGCTGAGGGGCGCGGCCTGCTGGCGGCGTTTGGCGACCCGACGAGCATCGCGCGGTGCGTCCTGCGCTATCTGGACAAGCCCACCTTTGCGCGGGCGATCCGGGCGCGCGCCCTGGCGTACGGGCAGGAGATGATCTGGCCGCGGGCCGGTGAGCGCTACGCCCGGTTGATCGAAGAGGTGGCCGGGGGAACGGGTGGTGGATTGGTCGCGGATCTCAGCGCCGCTGGCCGCCCCCCAAGAGGCTCTTGACGGCCATGGCGGCGATGCCGCCGAGGATAGCCCGGGCCCCGGGGCTGCTCAGCAGGCCGCCCACAGCGTTCCCACCTTGCCCAGAGAGAATTTGGGGCAGAAGGTTGGGATCCTGCTGATGCAATTGTCCGACAAGCTGCGCGAGATTGCCTGGATCCAGCGCCGATTGGCCCCCGGTCCCCTGACTCATCGCCGGCAGATTGATGCCACGCTGGGCCGCCTGCTGTTGCACCTGGTTCAGGATTTCCTGCCGCTGCTGAGGGGGGATGCGCGAGAATGCCTGCTCGGCGGCGTTCACGTACGAGTTCTGGGGCAGGTTCGGTGCCACCTGGTGGTAACGGTCGACGGCTTCCTGGTCGGAGTAGCCGTCTGAGGGCTGGCCCTGCTCGAAGCGGTTGACGAAGTCGGAAAAGTCTTGGTGGCCCTGGCCGCTGCCCAGGAACTGCTTGAGTAGATCCATCGTAATTCCTTCCGCATTCCTTCCGCGCGCCGCGTGGTTCGGCGCGGCATGTCGCCTGGCGCGCCGACGGCTCCACGGCCGGCGCCGAGCGCGAATAGCGCAGCTTATGTGCCAGCGATAGGGTGGGGAGACGGAGGGATTCACAATGAGGAAACGGAGGACACAGAGGGGCGGAGAGAGGGAGAAGACTTGACCGCCGAGAACGCGGAGGAGGGACGGGGAGGCGCTCTTTTGCCATGTGGCAGCTGAGGCGTGGCTGCTAACAGGGGCGGGGGTGGTGGGGCGATGATACGGAATGGAAGGTCCGCGTGGATATGCCATGGCGGCGGGCCGCCAGCGAGACCAGGGAAATGGGCGGCGACCACGGGCGGGTGGAGTGGTCGGGGGAGGCTGCGGAATTGAAGTTCCGCGTGTCATCCTGAGCGTCGAGGGCCGCGTGCGGGCCGGGCGATTTGCGAGGGAAGCCCCATGACGGCGCGCCGTCAGCGCTGGGCCTGAAAATCGCGGCGGGACGGGCAGCGGCGCCTCGACCACAGGGTTATTTACGGGAGAATCCTGAGGTT